>CAZILI010000351.1:0-4675 GCA_964539965.1 uncultured Burkholderiales bacterium
TGTTGCCGGGGTGCATGTCGGCGTGAAAGAACGCGTCGCGGAACACCTGCGTGAAGAAGATCTCCACACCCTCGCGCGACAGGCGCTTGATGTCGATCCCCTGGCGCCGCAGCTCGGCGATGGCGTTGACCGGGATGCCCTTGATCCGCTCCATCACCAGCACGCGCTCGCGGCAATAGTCCCAAAACACTTCCGGAACGTACAGCAGCCGGCCGTCGGCGAAGTTCCGCCTGAGCTGACTCGCGTTGGCGGCCTCCCGGATCATGTCGAGTTCGTCGTAGATCGTCTTCTCGAACTCGCCCACGACTTCGCGCGGGCGCAGCCGCTTGCCGTCCGGGAATAGGCGTTCGATCAGGGCGGCCAAGGTCTGCAGCAAGGACACGTCTTCGGCGATGACGCGCTCGATGGCGGGCCGGACGATCTTGACCGCCGCCTCGCGACCGGCGAGCTTGCCCGAGGCGATCACCGCGAAATGCACCTGAGCGATAGACGCGCTGGCCACCGGCGTCAAATCGATCTCGCGAAACACCTCCCCGTACCCTTGCCCATAGGCCTCGCCGAGCGCCGCGACCGCCTGTTCGCGCGAGAACGGCGGTACCTTGTCTTGCAGCTTGGCCAGCTCTTCGATGATGTCGACGGGAATCAGATCGGGGCGGACCGAGAGCAGCTGACCGAACTTGACGAACATCGGCCCGAGCGACTCCAACGCCAAGCGTAGCCGCTCACCGCGCGTGCCCGTCGTTCTGCGCCAGAAGAACGCGATGCGGATCAAGCGGCGCGCAATGCCGAGGCTCGCGTGACCGAACATGAACTCGTCCAGCCCGTAGCGCAGCAGCACCCGCAGGATTTTTAGCAGCCGCAGAAATCGCATCGGCGGCATTGTACCCGCGTGCGATCGGCCGCCATCGGGGTCAGAGCTTGTCTAGCCGCTTTTCCAGCCGTTCGACCGCATCGCGCAGTTCATCGACTTGGCGCACAAAGGCGTCGACCTTCTCGCGCGTGGCGATCAGCGGACGCTCGTCGGTCCAATACTCTTTGAGCGCCTGCAAGGCGCTTTGCTGCGCGCCGCGCCGCCACGTGTTCAGGTCACGCGCGCCGCCGACGATGCGGTGAGCGGCGATGTCGCCAAGGAATCTGCTCAAGTCCTCTTCCACGTCCCACTCGAGGTGCTTAGCCACGTAGGCGAGGTCGGCGGCGAACTCGGTGTCGCCCGTCACCTTCGCCTCCTCGAGGGCGGCGCGATCTTGCAAAGCACGCAACAGCAACGAGGGGCTCAGGCTAACGGCCGTGTCGACTTCGACCCCCGCCGCGGCCGGACGCAGCTCGCCCGCATCGGTAATCGTGTAGCGCAGGCTGGCAAGGCCCAGATCGAAGCGCGCGCTGCGCCCGGCGTGCGGCTTGAGCCGCGCCAGTGCCCACGGCGCCGCGCGCAGGACATGGTTGATCGGCGCGGTCAGTGCGAGTTCGAGCATCGAAGCGCGCGTCGCCTAGCTCTTGTAGCCGCGGTGCACCGCAACCACTCCGGCGGCGAGATTGAAGTATTCAACACGCGTGAATCCGGCCTGCTCCATCATCTGTTTGAGCGCGGCTTGGTCGGGGTGTACGCGTATCGACTCCGCCAGATAGCGATAGCTCGCCGCGTCGCCCGCCACCCATCGCCCCAGCAGCGGCAGCACGCCGAACGAATAGGCGTCGTAGGCGGGCGCCAGCGGCTTCCACACCTTGGAGAACTCGAGCACGACGGCGCGCCCGCCGGCGCGCAGCACGCGATGCATCTCGGCCAGCGCGCGATCCTTGTGGGTCATGTTGCGCAAGCCGAATGCGCAGGTGACCAGATCGAAGTGATCGGCCGGGAAAGGCAGCCGCTCGGCATCGCAACGCAGCGCGGGGACCACGACGCCGGCGTCGATCAAGCAGTCGCGGCCCACCGCGAGCATTTCCGCGTTGATGTCGGTCAGCCACAGCTCGCCCTGCGCCGCCAGGCGCAGGGCGAGCAGGCGAGTCAGGTCACCGCTGCCACCCGCCAAATCGAGCACGCGGTCGTGCGGCTTGACGCCGGCGATCTCGATGGCAAAGCGCTTCCACGCGCGATGCAGCCCGGCCGACATGAGATCGTTCATGACATCGTAGCGGCGCGCGACCGAGCTGAACACGTCCGCAACCTTGGCGGCCTTGTCCTCTTCGGACACGCGCTGATACCCGAAGTCGGTGGTCTTGCTCACGACGCCTCGGGTTCGCGGCGCGCGCCCGCCGCCGCCAAGCGGTCTAGATAGTCCCGCCAGAGCTTCTCCTGATCGCGGCCCAGGTCGTACAAGTAGTCCCAGGAGTAGATGCCGGTCGCGTGGCCGTCGGAAAAATGCAGTAACACGGCGTAGTTACCCACCGGCTCGATATCTGTCACGTCGACGTCTTTCTTTCCCACCTGCAACTGGTCTTGCCCGGGCCCATGACCGCGCACCTCGGCCGAAGGCGAATACACACGCAGGAACTCGAACGGGAGCGCGTAGCTGTGGCCGTCGTCGAATGCGACCTCGAGCCTACGTGACACTTTGTGCACCTTGATTTGAGTGGCTTGGCGCATGGGGATGATCTGCTCTCGGCAACATGATAGCGGAGTTGGCGCGAGCGGCGCATGCAGTGCGGCCAAGGGCCGTAACAAAACGGTCATGAAGCCGCTATATCCTTGACGGTGCGATAATATTACGTTTAATCATGCCGGCCAGAATACTCGTTGTCGAAGACGAGCCCGCCATTCAAGAATTGCTCGCCATCAATCTGCAGCAGGCGGGCCATGAGACCATTTCGGCCTTGACCGCCGAACAAGGCTACGCCCAAGTCCAACAGGCGCTGCCGGACCTGATACTCCTAGATTGGATGTTGCCCGGCATGAGCGGGCTCGAGTTCGCGCGGCGGCTGCGCGCCAATCCGCGCACCCAAGCCGTGCCGATCATCATGCTCACGGCCAAGGCGGAGGAGCGCGACAAGCTGGCCGGCCTGGAGACAGGGGCGGATGATTACATGGTGAAACCGTTCTCCACTAAAGAACTCAATGCGCGCATCAAAGCCGTGCTGCGTCGCCGGGCGCCGCAGATGGTGGAAGATAGGGTCCAATTCGGCGGCCTCACCTTGGACCCGATTACCCATCGGGTGACGGCGAAGGACAAGGAAGTCCACGTCGGTCCGACCGAGTTCCGCCTGCTGCACTTTTTCATGACCCATCCCGAGCGCGTGTACTCGCGCGTGCAGTTGCTCGATCACGTTTGGGGCGACCACGTGTTCATCGAGGAGCGCACCGTCGACGTGCACATCAGGCGCTTGCGTGCCGCGCTCTATCCCGGCGGCTGCGACCGATTCCTGCAAACTGTACGCGGGGCGGGCTATCGCTTCGCCAAACACACCGAGGCAAACTAAGCGCCGCACGACTGTTCGCCGTTCGGTGTGGGATAATCCAGCCGTCCCGACTGTCCGCTGCTGAATGTTCATCTTTTGGCGCCGCGAGTTGATTCGACTCGCCGTGTTCTCTCTGATCGCGGGATTTCTGTTCGCGGTCGAGGGAGCGGTTCCCGCCTTGGTGTTTCTGTGCATCGCACTACTGCTCGGCAATCTGCATCACCTTAGAAATTTGGCCGCTCTGGTTCGCTGGTTGCCGGCGGCGGAAACCCGGGAAGTTCCGCAAGGGCGGGGCAGCTGGGAGCAACCCTTCGCCCTTTTGTATCGGCTGATGCGCCGGGCGCAAAAGACTCAACTTCAACTGACGTCGGCCCTGGCGCGATTCCAGCAAGCCGCCGCCGCCATGCCCGATGGCGTGATCGTGCTCGACAGCGCGCATCACATCGAATGGTGCAATCCCAAGGCAGAACAGCAATTCGGGCTGGACTTGCAGAAGGACCGGGGCAGCCAACTGACGTATCTGGTGCGTTACCCGGAGTTCATCGACTACTTGACTCGGCAACAACACGCCGAGCCGCTGGTATTGCGCGGCTTGCGCAATTCCGGCTTGACCTTGTCGGTCCAACTCGTGCCGTACGGTGATGACGGCAAGCTCGTGATCAGCCGCGACATCACGCAATGGCAACGGGCGGAGACGGCGCGGCGCGATTTCGTCGCCAATGTCTCGCACGAGCTGCGCACGCCGATCACCGTGGTGGGCGGGTTCCTGGAAACCTTGTCCGACATGCGCGACCCCGAGCCCGCGATCCTCAAGCGCTCGCTCGGGCACATGCAGGAGCAGACCACGCGCATGCGGCGCCTGGTCGAAGACCTGCTGACCTTGGCCCAACTCGAAGCGAATCCGCGAGCGGTCGAAGAGATCCCGATCGACATGCAAGCGTTGATGGCGAGCTTGCTACGCGAAGGCGAACACTTGTCCGCGGGCAAGCACCGCCTGACCTCACAGGCAAGCAGCGACGATCTGGTGATCGGCAGTCCGGGTGAGTTGCACAGCGCACTGGGCAACCTGCTGAGCAACGCGGTACGCTACACCCCGAGCGGGGGCGAGATTCGCATGACCTGGGAACGGCGCGACAGGGGTGAGGGGGTATTCAGCGTCACCGACACCGGCATGGGTATTGCGCCGGAACACATCCCTCGTCTCACCGAGCGCTTCTACCGGGTCGACCGCAGCCGCTCCCGCGAAACCGGCGGCACCGGCCTCGGGCTGGCCATCGTCAAGCAC
>CAZILI010000352.1:0-4671 GCA_964539965.1 uncultured Burkholderiales bacterium
ATGCTCATGCCGTACTTCGACATGGTGTAGGCGACGTGGTCCTTGAACCAGCGCGGATTCAGATTGAGCGGCGGCGATAGCGTGAGGATGTGCGGGTTGGCGGCGCGCTTGAGATGAGGAATGCACGCCTGTGAGCACAGAAAGGTGCCGCGCGCGTTGATGCCGAGCATGAGGTCGTAGCGCTTGATCGGCGTGTCCAAGGTGCCGGTCAAGCCGATGGCGCTGGCGTTGTTGACCAGCACATCGATCCCGCCGAAGCGCTCGACGGCGCTTGCCACGGCGGCGTAGACCGCCTGTTCTTCGCGGATGTCGACCTGCAGCGCCAGCGCCTTGGCGCCCAACGCCTCGACCTCGGCCGCCACCGTATGGATGGTGCCGCTCAGCTTGGGGTGCGCCTGCGCCGTCTTGGCGGCGATCACGATATTGGCGCCGTCGCGCGCGCAGCGCAGCGCAATGGCGCGCCCGATGCCGCGGCTCGCGCCGGTGACGAAAACGGTCTTGCCTTTGAGATCGGCCATGTGAGACCTCTTCAGAGGTTCGCTAGTTGCCGGTAAAGCGCGGCTTGCGCTTTTCGACGAATGCCGAGATTCCCTCTCGGGTGTCGGCGGTTCTGGCGCACTCGGCGAAATTCTGCGCCTCGGCTTCGAGTTGGCCTTCCAGGCTCGCGTCCAGCGATTGATTCATGAGCGCCTTGGTTCTGGCAAAGGCGATGGTCGGCCCGCTCGCCAGCCGCGTTGCGATCGCATCGGCGCGCTCGTTCAACGCGGCGAGCGGCACCACCCAGTTGACGAGCCCCATGGCAAGGGCCGTCGCCGAATCGAAACGATCCGGCATCAGGGCCAATTCCAAAGCCTTGCGATGACCCAACAGGCGCGGAAGGAAGTAAGTGCTGCCGCCGTCCGGGCTGACGCCGAGGTTGCTGTAGGCGAGGGTGAATTTGGCGTTGTCTGCGCACAGCGCCAAATCGGCCGCCGCCATCAGGCTCAGCCCCGCGCCGGCACACGCTCCTTCGACCACCGCGAGGACGGGCTTCGCCATGCGCCGTATCGCTAGGATGCTGTAGTGGAACTCGCGGGCCTCCTTGACGATCAACTGCGGTAGCTCGTCCAAGTGCCGATGGAACACCGAGACATCTCCCCCGGCCAAGAAGTTGCCTCCCGCGCCGCGCAACACCAGCACGCGGATCGCCGCATCCTCGCTCACGCGCTCGGTCGCGGCCTTCATCGCCGACATCATCGGCAAGTCCATGGCGTTCATCACCTGCGGACGGTTTAAGGTGAGCGTGGCGATCGCGCCCTCCACCGTCAGAAATGCCGAATCGGTCATGCCGCGCGTCCCTGTTCGTGATGTTGCGCGATTATGCCACGCCGAACCCTGGTGGTTTCCGGACGTATCTCGTGCCATACGGACGGGATCGCCATGAGACGCACCATTTCGCGAAAAAATCGGGCACAGGAATTGCTGAAGTATCTGCTGGCCAATCGCGCGCAACGGAGGCGGGCGGTTGAGACAAAAACAATAAATTCAGTTCGTTATAGGTCTCTACCGGGGGAAGGTTGGACGTTGCGGCGCCTTGGCTGGTTACCAAACTGTAAGATTCATCGACACCGCTCGGAGACTCGGCGCGGCTGGTTACGCCTAGGGCGCGGTGAAACATGAAGTGTCCGGAGTGCGGTAGCAAGAACGTCAGAAAGTCGCACTGGCTGCGCGACGAGTCCGGCGGTTACCGGGCGGTATTCTCTCCCTATCGTTGCCGTGATTGCAGGCATCGTTTCCATCGCGTAGCGGCCTCGTTCAAATACCTGTGCGGCATCGCGGTAGTCGCTGTAGCGGTGGTGGGATTTATCGGTTTCATGTTGTCCGCCTCGTTGAGCGGGGACGATTCGCTCGCGCACTTCACCGATGAAGAAGACCGCGCCGCTATCATGCAGGTCACCAAGCGTGCGGAGCGCGGGGATGCGACCTCGCAGCACCGTCTAGGACTCATGTACTTGAACGGCGATCGCGTCGGGCAGGACTATCACCAGGCGATAAGATGGTTCGAGGCGGCAGCGCGGCAAGACCACACGCTGGCCCAGTACAACCTAGGTCTCATGTTTCGCTCCGGGCGAGGCACCTTGCAGGACTATGCGGCCGCGGCGCGCTGGTTCGACAAGGCGGCCCACCTCGGCAGCCCGGAAGCGCAGCACCAACTGGGCACCTTGCATAAGGTCGGCCTGGGTGTGAAGCACGACACCAAGCGAGCCTATGTCTGGTACAACCTAGCCGCGGCCAAAGGCTACGATCCGGCCATCTCGGCACGCGACGCGCTCGCCACCTTCATGAACGTGAGGGAGATCGCCGAGGCGCAAGAGCTTTCCAAGGGTTGGCAGCCGGGTGCTAAGGATTTCCTGCCGACCGAGTTTTCCAACTCCGAAGTCATCGCCACGACCAAGCAGCCGTAGAAAGCCGGCCGCGGTTCGCTAGTCGGGGCAAGCCGCGCCGCTTTCCGCCCAACGTGCCAGCAGCTTGACGAAGTCGGCGTGCGAGCCGGGCGGTTTACTGCGCGGCTCGCCGGGATTCCACGCCCATACCACGAGCGAATCGTTCTCCGCGTGCAAGACGATGCCCTTGGGCCGGCGATTGCCGTTCTTCGAGGTGTCGGTGATCGTGCGACAGATCTCGCCAGCGGACATCTCTCCCCAACCCATCGTGGTCGGCGCCATGTGCCAATCCGCGGCGCCGGGGATGCCCACCATGTTGCGATCCTGGTGACAGGTGTTGCAGCTCAGCCCCGGTGTGCCGCGGTCTTTGGGGCCGCGCTTCACCCCCATGGCGTGCCGCGATCTTTCCTCGCCTTGCTTGGGAAACTCGCCGGCGGCATGACAATTCGCGCAGCGTGGATGTTGCATCACCTTCGCCGCCTCGAGAAAAATTCGCGCCGAATCGTTTGCCTGCTCGCCCGCGCCGGCGAGCGCGCTCACCCACGCCAGTCCCGCTACCAGCACGCGCTTGGCCACACCGAAGGAGGATCCCACAAAGCTTTCGCGAACGCCAAACGTGGTGCTCATTCCGTCTTCCTCGATGCGTGAAATCGCCTAGGCAAGCACGGCTCGGCTCAAGGGTAGCGTGCGCACGCGCTTTCCGGTGAGCGCAAACAGTGCGTTCACCACCGCTGGCGCGATCGGCGGCGTGCCCGGCTCCCCTACTCCGCCCATCGGCGCGTCGCTGGGCACGATGTGCACCTCGATGTCGGGCGTTTGCTCGAGCCGAACCATATCGTAGTCGGGGAAGTTCGCCTGCTTCACGCGTCCTTGCGCGATTTCGATTTCGCCGAACAACGCGGCGCTCAGGCCGAACACGATGCCGCTCTCCATCTGGGCGGCAACCGTGTCGGGGTTGACGACCGGACCGCAGTCGATCGCGCATACCACGCGGCGCACTCGAATGCCGCTTTCCGGCGCAAAGCTCACCTCGGCGACCTGCGCCACGATCGAGCGAAATGACTCGTGCAAGGCGACGCCACGGGCCACGCCCGCAGGCGGCGGCGTGCCCCAACCGGCACGCTGCGCGGCGGCCTCCAGCACGCGCAAGTGGCGCGGATGCCGGGCGAGCAACGCGCGGCGAAACTCGACCGGGTCTTTGCCCGCCGCCCGCGCCAACTCGTCGCAAAAGCACTCCACGAAGAATGCGGTATACGAGTGCCCGACGCTGCGCCAAAAGCCCACCGGCACTGGTGTGGTTGAAAGCACATGCTCCACGCGTATCTTCGGGATCTCGTACGGCAGGTCCGCCGCGCCCTCTGCATTGGTGCGATCCTGCATCATGTCCGTCGCCGCCCACGGCAGCACGCGCTGCATGAGCGACAGCGAAACCGAGGGGCCGACGATACGGTTCCACCATGCCAGCGGCTTGCCGTCGGCGTCGAGAGAAGCGCGGAACTTGCAGATCGCCGCCGGACGGTACACGTCGTGCTGAATGTCGTCCTCGCGGCTCCACAGGACTTTGACCGCTTTGCCGGGTATCGCTTTCGCGAGCGTGACCGCTTGCACCACCGCGTCGAGTTCCACGCGCCGACCGAAGCCACCGCCGAGAAACGGCGTGTGCACGATCACTTTCTCGCTATCGACTTCGGCGACCTTGCCGGCCATCCAGCGCACCAGGGAGGGCGCTTGATTCGAAATCCACACCTCGCATTCGCCGTTCGCCAGGCGCGCCGTGCAGTTGATCGGTTCCATGGTGGCGTGCGCGAGAAACGGGACCTGATAACTGGCTTCCACCTCTTTCGCTGCCGCGGCGAGGGAGATGTCCGCGCCTTGGTCGCGGTAGACGCTCGCCTCGCCCTGCGCCAGGTCGTGCTCGAACTGCGCAAGAATCCCCTTCGAATCCAGCGCGGCGTGCGCTCCTTCGTCCCAGACGATGGGCAGCGCCGCGAGTGCCTGGCGTGCGTGCCAGTAGCTGTCCGCGACCACGGCGACTGCGCCCGGCAGCGCCACCACGGATTGCACCCCCGGCATCGACTGAACCTTAGCGGCCTCGAAACTCTTCACGCCGCCGCCGAACACGGGACACTGCGCCACCGCGGCGTGCAGCATGTCGGGCAACCGGATGTCGATGCCGAATTGCGCCGAGCCGTCTACCTTGGCGGGGATGTCGAGCCGCGCGATCGGTTTACCGATCAGCTTATAGGCC
>CAZILI010000353.1:0-4640 GCA_964539965.1 uncultured Burkholderiales bacterium
CCCATGAACTCGTAGAAGTCGTTCACCCAGGGGCTCCCGCGCAAACTGTCGCCACTCGAGTGGCCAGGCGTGTGCCAGGCGTCTTTCGCCATTAGCACGTAGGCCTTGAGCTGGTCGTAGAACGGGGTTCGGGCGCGCTCTTGAATTTGCGCGTTGAGGATGCGATAGATGCCGCGGTAGTCCCTCTCTTCGCGGTAGAAGTAGCCGTCTACCGCCTCGGCGAATAGCGCGTCGACGACTTCATCCTCGTGCTCTTGCGCGATCAAGATATAAACGTCGAGTTCGGGTCGAGAGCGCGTGATGCGCTGTACTAGCTCCAGCGCGGTCGTCTGCAGCATGCGCGATCCGCCATTGTTCTCGAGGGTGTACAGCGTGTCGTCGACGATAACCGCCTGTAGATCACCGTCCTGCTCGATAGCGCGAAGGGCTTCTACCGCGGTGGTAACGCCGGTGAAGGTAATGCCGAAGGGGTTCTCCAGGGCGCGCGCGGCGGCGTTCAACCCCTTGATGAATTCCTTGAGAACTAACTTCTCGTCATTAATAACGAGAATACGGCTGACCGGCGTGCGCAGATCGGCTTGTACGGGTCGTTGCGCCGGTTTCACGGCTTACCGGCCGGTATGCGGCTCGCGGCAGGTGGAGAACAAACCCAAAAACAATGAGCCCGCAGCGTGCGGCTCACCGGGCATCTGTGACACTACAACTACTCAGGCTAGGGCTTTGATCGCCGCCGCAAGGCGGCTCTTGTGCCGTGCTGCTTTGTTCTTGTGGACGATTTTCTTGTCGGCTATTCGGTCAATCGCGCTTACCGAAGCCAGGAACACCTTTTCTGCAGCCACCTTGTCGCCGCCCTGAATGGCTTTCTTGACACGTTTGACGGCGGATCGGAATTCCGACCGCATGCTAACGTTGTGGACGCGCCGCTTCTCGGCTTGGCGCGCGCGCTTCTCGGCTTGTTTGGTGTTCGCCATGATTTGCTCGATGCAGTCCTCAAAGAGGGCGCATTGTATGGTTTTCTTGGAAGAAAAGCAAAGGCTTACGCTGGCACCTCCGAGCGAAACCCAATACCATACGAGGAAACGTCCAAAGCTCGATGAATCTACTAAAAGCGCTTGCCGAAGTAAGCAGTATGACGCTGTTGTCACGCATATTGGGTTTTGTCCGTGACACCGTCATCGCCCGTATGTTCGGCGCGGGCTTGGCTACCGACGCCTTCTTTGTTGCGTTTCGGATTCCAAATTTTCTAAGGCGGTTGTTCGCAGAAGGCGCGTTCTCTCAAGCCTTTGTGCCCGTGCTGGCCGAATACAAGAACCGCGTGGGTTTCGAGGAGACCAGAAATCTGGTGGACCACGTTGCGGCGTTTCTGTTGCTCGCGCTTGTCACTGTCACGGCAATCGGGATAGCCGCCGCGCCTTATCTCCTGTACGTCATGGCCCCGGGCTTTGTTCGCGATGCCGACAAGTTCGACATCACGGTCACCCTCTTGCGTATCACGTTTCCCTATATCCTATTCATTTCGCTGGTTGCGCTCGCCGGCGGAATCCTCAATACCTACAGCAAGTTCGCGGTGCCTGCGTTTACGCCGGTGCTGCTTAATGTTGCACTGATCGCCGCTGCCGCCCTGGCCGCGCCCTATTTCGACCCGCCGATCAAGGCGCTTGCATGGGGCGCCTTGTTGGGCGGCGCATTGCAGCTAGCGTTTCAGGCCCCGTTCCTGATGCGGCTTCGCTTGTTGCCGCGCTTTCGTTTGAAGTTCGACGATCCGGGGGTCTGGCGCATTTTGAAACTCATGGGCCCGGCGGTGTTCGGGGTGTCTATCGGGCAGTTGAGCCTGCTGATTAGTACCATCTTCGCGTCGTTTTTGTCTCGGCACGGGAGCATATCGTGGTTGTTCTACGCGGACCGATTGATGGAATTTCCGACCGGTCTACTCGGCGTGGCGCTGGGCACGATTTTGCTGCCGAGTCTCGCTAAACACTATCAGTCCAACAATCACGATGAGTATTCGAAACTGCTGGATTGGGGGTTGCGGCTCACGTTGTTGCTGACGTTGCCCGCCGCCGCCGCGTTGGCGATACTCGCCACACCCCTGGTGGCCACACTATTTCATTACGGCAAATTCTCGGCGGAAGACGTGATCATGACTCGCCAGGCGCTCATCGCTTATAGCATCGGGCTTACCGGTTTGATCACCGTCAAGATTCTGGCGCCGGGCTTTTACGCTCGGCAGAATATTTCGACACCCGTAAAAATCGGTGTGGCGACCCTCGCCATAACCCAACTGCTGAACTTCGCTCTATTCTTGCCGCTGCAACATGCAGGACTTGCTCTTGCGACGGCGCTGGGGGCGTGCTTCAACGCCGGCTTGCTCTTTATTAAGCTACGACGGGCCAACGTCTATTCGCCGCTTAAGGGGTGGCGGCCGTTTTTTGGCAAACTCGCGATCGCGTTGGCCGTGATGTCTATCGGCTTGTGGCTCGCTTCCGGCGCGGAAGAGTCATGGATCATGCAGCATGGCTGGCCGAGGGTATTTCGTCTTTTCGGGGTCGTGGGGCTGGGAGGGGCGCTGTATTTTGGCAGCTTATTCGCGCTCGGTTTTCGCCTAGGCCACTTCGCGAAGCGGGGCGCGGAGTGAAAGGCGGGGTGTAGCGAACATGCGAGTTGTTCGCAACTTCTACGGCGCAGGCGCAGGCCCGATTGCGCTATGCATCGGCAACTTTGATGGCGTTCATCTCGGGCACCAGGCTATGCTGGCGCGAATGAAAGCGATTGCACGCGCTCAAGAGCTGAGCGCGTGCGTGCTGACTTTCGAACCTCACCCTCGGGAATTCTTTACACCGCAAGAAGCGCCGCCGAGGCTGACGAACCTGCGAGAAAAGCTCGAATCGCTGGCTGACCTTGGCGTCGATCGTACCTATGTCGCACGATTCGACGATCGTTTGGCGAGTATCGATGCAGACGAATTCTCAAACCATCTACTGCGGGAGCGGCTGCGCGTTTCGCATGTATTGATTGGAGAGGATTTCCGGTACGGCAGGGGCCGTGTCGGCGATTCGACCAGACTCGCTGCACAGGGGCACGCTCTCGGATTCGAAGTCTCGGTGATGGACTCGGTTGCGATAGACGGTGAGCGCGTCTCGAGTACCGCGATTCGCACGGCGCTTGCGGTCGGCGACTTGGATCGGGCACGGAATTTTCTCGGCCGGCCGTACGGCATCTCCGGGCGGATCATTGATGGGCAAAAGCTGGGACGCAAGCTCGGCTTTCCGACCGCCAACATTGCTTTGCGCCGCCTGAAGTCCGCGCTATCCGGCATCTTTGCGATAGAATTGCACGGCGTTTCCGCTTACCCGTTGCCCGGCGCGGCTAGCCTAGGTGTGCGGCCTACCGTGCAACAAGGCGGGATTCCGCTGCTCGAAGTGCACCTTCTGGACTTCGACGCCGACATACGCGGCATGCATGTTCGCGTGGATTTCTTGAAGAAGCTGCGAGATGAGGCGAAATACGCTGATCTGGAAACTCTCAAGCGCCAAATCGCGCAAGACGTCGATGATGTGCGGCGTTATTTCGCCTCCAAGTAGAACGTTGTGCCGCCCGCTCGGTGCGAAGGCGGCTCGGGCCTCGTGATGACGGACTACAAGAAAACGCTCAATTTGCCCGATACGCCTTTCCCGATGAAGGGCGATCTCGCAAAGCGTGAACCTACCTGGGTGAAGGCTTGGCAAGAGCGCAAGATCTATCAGCGGCTGCGCGAGATTTGCAAAGGGCGTCCGAAATTTCTTCTGCACGACGGGCCTCCCTACGCCAACGGCGATATTCATTTGGGTCACGCGCTCAACAAGATCCTCAAGGACATCGTGGTCAAGAGCAAGACCCTAGCGGGCTACGATGCTCCGTATGTACCGGGCTGGGATTGTCACGGCATGCCGATCGAAATCCAGATAGAAAAAAAATACGGCAGGAACATTCCGGTTTCGCAGACGCAACAGCTCGCGCGTCAGTACGCGGCGGAACAGATCGAGCGACAGAAGAAGGACTTCGTTCGTTTGGGAGTCTTGGGCGATTGGGATGCGCCATACAAGACGATGGACTTTGCTACCGAGGCGGAGCAGATTCGCGTACTGGGCAAGTTGCTTGAGCGAGGTTTTCTGTATCGAGGCTTGCGCCCAGTGAACTGGTGCATCGATTGCGGCTCGGCGCTCGCCGAGGCCGAAGTAGAGTATGAGGATAAGGTCTCCGATGCGATCGACGTCGCCTTCGCGGTCATCGAGGGCGACGCCCCCGCGCTGCAGATCGTGTTCGACTTGGCCGCCCCCATGCCGGGTCCGGTTAGTGCGGTTATCTGGACCACAACACCGTGGACGCTGCCCGCCAACCAAGCGGTGTGCGCACACCCCGAAATCACATACGAACTCATCGCTACCGAGAAGGGTGTGCTCATTTTGGCGAAGGACTTGGCCGAAGCATGCCTCCTTCGCTACCGAGTCACCCGGCTCGCGACGCTCGGCGCGTGTGCGGGAGAAAAGCTTAAGCACCTTCACTTGCGACATCCGTTCTTGCCACGCGTGGTGCCCATCATTCTTGGGCAACACGTTACACTAGAGGCGGGAACCGGGCTGGTGCATACGGCGCCCGCCCAC
>CAZILI010000354.1:0-4636 GCA_964539965.1 uncultured Burkholderiales bacterium
GGTCGCTGTCGGCGGAGAACATTCTGCACCTTCCGGCGCGAAGTGACTAGTCCTGGCTGCTACATGGCTTGCCACGCCGCCGGCGCGGGTCTTGCTGCGAGCGCCGGGGCGCGCGACGCGCACCCCGGCGTGAGTGGATTACTGCAAAGACACGTCGTCGATCAGCATCTCGGTCATTTCGTCGGAGTAGGTCTTCTTGTTGTTGTACGCGCCGATCGTCACGACATGGTCGCCCGCATCGAGCACCCCCAAGTCCAGCGTCACCTGGCGCCAACCGGTGGTTTGCGTCGGGCCGCCGGTGCCGTTGCCCCGTATCTGCGCGAGATAGTCCTTGCCGACGACATCGGTGAGCAACCGACCGTCTACGGCGAGCAGGGCCTGGCTCACTTCATCGCGCTCGTAGTTGGCGGCCTGATCGAGTTTGAAGCGCAGCGACAAAGTGAGCCGACGCGACGCATCGAGGCGAAAAGCACGGCGCCAAGCCCCCGACATCTTGAGGATGTCCTTGGCGTCGATACCGCCCAATCGCACCGCAAGGGCAGCGCCACTTAGACCGCCGGTCGGCAGCAGAATGCCGCTCGCGTATTCGGGCTGAGCCGTGGCGCGGAAAGCATCGTCGACGTACTCGAAACCGTCGCCGCCCTGATCGAAGTGGGCGTCGAACACGGTACCGTTGACTTGAATCAAGGCTTGCGCCGTGTCGTTGCTGGCGACTGCGTCGTTGTCTGCCGATACGCTCACCTGGCTGGGAAAATCTCCGGCACGGGCAGCGCGCAGGGTGAGGGTGACGGCGCTGGTCGTACCTTCCGACGCCGCATCCTGGGTGCAATGGACAGTCCCGGCCGAGACGGTACAAGCACCGGCGCTTGCAGTCGTATCGATCACGCCGAGACCCTCGGGAATGCTGATGGACACACGCACATTGGTGGCGGCCGCTGCGCCGATGTTGCTGATCTCCACCCGGTAGGAGAAGTCTTCACCGACTCGTGCGCCGATCGGATTGACCGGCAAGGTAGGCCGCAGGTCGGCGTTGGCGGTACGGGTGGAAACCGGCGTGATGCAGGCGGCGGTTTCGACGCGCGGCAGCATGCGGCTCAGGCTGCACGGCGAAAACTGCGTGGCGCCGTTCACTGCGGGATTCATGATGTAGCGGCCCGGAGTGCGGCCGCAAATCGAGCTTGCGCTATTGTCGTGGGGCGCGCCGAAGTTGTGGCCGATTTCGTGCGCGACGATGAGCGCGCCCGCGGTGCCTGTGCGGCGCAGTTCACTCAGGCCGACGCCGTAGATCGGACTGCACAGGCCGCCGGTGTAGGCGATGCCGGCTGCACCCGCGCCCAGCCCGCGACCGGTAAACAAGTGGGCGATGCCGGGATTACCCATGGCGGGTGTATTGACGAAGGCGGAGAATTGACGCAGCAGCTCTCGCGGATCGGTGGCGGTGAGCAATCCGTTGTCGTCCAGTAGACGGATCTGGGCGATCTTGAGATGGACGCCCACTTGCTCGGAGAAGATACCGTCGACGATATTCATCCGCCCCAGCACCGCCGCCTCGGGATCGAGCGAGTTGAGCCGCATGAAATGCGTATCGGCAACGATCGCGACGGAAATCTCGCGATCGGCGGGTAGCTGCGTCTGAGCGGCGATGCTACGTAGCTCCTGAACCAGCCCTGACATACCGCCTGCTTCGCCGGCACCGGGCGCGAGCGCGCATTCGCTGTTGCGCCATTCGCTATCCTTCAATCGATATACCAGGGTGAAAGGCGTCTGCAGATCCGTCGGGACGCCGTCGAGCGCCCCCGCAAGATCCTGTGAGTTGTCGATTACGTAGATCTCCTGACCGTCCCAGATCATGCCCGACAAGCGCGGACCGACCTTGTTGAGCCGAACCCAAGAGTTCGCCACACCCTGCAAGGTACCGCGATAGGTTTGGACTTTTTTCTTCAGCCGCCGCTTCTGCGCCGAAGGCAACTGATCGACGAATCCGCTGTTGGGAAGCAGCTGCATGACGAAGGTCTTGCCGAACGCGTCGAAATCCGCTTCGATCGCAGCCGGCGCATCGGTGTTCGACGCTGTTTCGCTTTGCTTGGCGAGCGCTCTCGCGCGCGGCGCATTGTTGACCGGCTTCAAGTTCAAAGCCGGAATGCGAGCGTGACGGTGGATGCGCAACTCCTGAACGTCGCTTTGGGCGAACGCGCGGCCACCGTCCAATGACAAGCCGACAATCGCCAGCGCCCAAAACAGAAAGGCAAATCTAGTCTTATTCATGTCCTTCCCCGGCCTTCTGGCACCCGGTCACGCGATGGCGTCGCAATCCGCGCACATGACCCACGGTGCATCCAAATTGATTGATCCGCGCGGAAACGTGCCGCGCAACGTTTGCAGCCCCAAAAAAGCATTCGCGCCCGGAGTGTTGCTTCCTCCAGGCCCAGCCTCTTCTTTTCGATGTAGGGTGCTGCTGGGCTACGGGTTGGTTCGGTTCGGTCGGATCAGAAGAGCCGGAAAACAGAACCTGCGCATGGGAACATCGAGGCGCGGCTGCATCGCGCAATCCTCGATCCGCGAAGCGAAGAGCAAGTCGTGTGCCAGTCGTTTCCTTGCGCGCGCTCGGGCGCGCGCAAGGATTCGGGAAAGTGCGCGCCTACGCAGCGCGGCGAAATGTGACGTACTTGTTGAGGAACCTCCGGGCAGGTCTGGGATCGCCGGCGAGTCGGGGCTCAACCGGTGCCACCAACCCCGCCGCGATCGCGATCGTCACAGTCACGCCGTATCGATCGCCCTGCCCGCCCCACCTATTGCGCGCGCAAACTTACGTCGTCGATCCACATCTCGGTTTGCTCGTTGAGCGCGTTCTTCGCGCTGTTGGTGGCGCCGATCAAGATGGTGTGGCTGCCCGCGGCGCGCACACCCAGGTCGATAGTGACCTGCTGCCAGCCGGTAGTCAGCGCCGCTCCACCGTCGCCGTCACCACGCAGTTCGGCCAGGAAGTTGCGGCCGGCAACCGGACTGACGCGCACGCCGTCGACCGACAATAGCGCTTGGCTCACCTCGTCGCTCTCATAGGTGGCCGACTGGTTGAGCCGATAGCGGAAGGTCAAAGTGAGCGCCCGCGCGGACGCCAGGGTGAACGAGCGTCGCCAGCCGGCGGACATGTTCGTGATCGTGGCAGCGTCGACGCCCCCCAGGCGCACCAGTAGCCCCGAGCCGCTGAATCCCGCCGCACGGGCGCGCGCCCCGCTGGCGTAGCGCGGTTGCTTGGTGCCGAACGCGTCGTCCAAGTAGGCGAAGCTTTCCACGCCGGCGTCGAAGTGGGCATCGAAGATCACCGTCGACGAAGTGGTGGACGTCACGTTGAGGGTCGCCCGTGCCGTGTTGTTCGTCGTGTTGGCGTCGTTGCTCGCCGCCACCGAAATATCACTGGTGCGCTGTCCAACGCTTTGGCCGACCATGGTAAGCGTGATCGTATGCGTCGCTCCCGCCGCGACGCTACCCAGGCTGCAATTGACCTGTGTGGTCGTGGCGCTGCAGCTGCCTTGCGTGGTGCTCGAGCTTTGTAGCTGTACGCCACTCGGGATCGCGATGCTCGCGGTAGTTGCTGTTGCCGCGGCTTGTCCGCTGTTGGCGACTTCGACTCGCCAGGTGAAGGCGCTGCCTACCTGCGCATTCACCGGGTTGACCGGCAAGGCGGGGCGCACGTCAGCGGTCGGTGTGTTGGAGACGGGTACGATGCAGCGCGCGGCGGCGACGTCGTCGGCTATCTGCGTGAGGCTGCACGAAGAGAACTGTGTGCTGCCGTTCAATACCGGGTTCATGATGAAAGTTCCCGGCGTGGTGGCGCAAGCCGAACCCGATTGATTGTCGTGCGGCGCGCCGAAGTTGTGCCCGATTTCGTGTGCGACGGTGAGAGCGCCCGCCGTTCCGGTGCCGCGCGTCTCACTCAAGCCGATGCCGAACGAGGCGCTGCAAAGCGCGCTGATGTAGGCGATGCCGATGGTGCTGCCGTCCATGTCTCGGCCGGTGAACAAGTGAGCAAGTCCGGGGTTAGTGAAACCCGGCGTGCTGACGAAGCTCTGGAATTGATCGAGCAGAGTGTTGGCGTTGGTGGCGGTCATGACGCCGTTGCTTGCGAGAGCGCGAATCTCGGCGACTTTGATGTGCACGCCGACCTGCTCGGAGAAAATGCCGTCCACCACGTTCATGCGCGCGACCACCGCGGCTTCGGGGTCCACGTTGTTGGCTTGCACGAACTGAGTGTCGGCGACGACGGCGAGCGAAATCTCTCGCGTCGCCGAGGTCGCGGCGGCGGCTTGCAACTCCGACACCATGGCGCCGAAATCAGTTGTCGCGCGCGCGGTCGTCTCCAGCGCGCAAGTCGCGCCTTGCCAATCCAGGTCTTTCAGGCGGTAGATCAGAGTGTAGGGGCCCTTGCCCTGCACGCTCGGCGCCAAGGCCTGTGCGACCTCGTCGGAGGTGTCGATAAGATAAAGCTCGCGGGTGTCCCAAATAACGCCTGACACGCGCGCGCCAACGCGGGTCAAGCGCACCCACGAGCCCGGCACGTCGGTTAAGGTTCCGCGATAGGCCTTCGCCTTCGCGGCGAGGCGCTGGCGCTGCTGCAGCGGCAAATGAGCGAGCAGGC
>CAZILI010000355.1:0-1435 GCA_964539965.1 uncultured Burkholderiales bacterium
ACGTGTCATCACTTACCTGATGAATATGTTCAGCCATTAGTGTACTCATAGGGAATTGAAAAATGACGGCGGTCGCCCCATCATGGGATTCGACGCGTTATTCTTCCAGCAGATGCTGGCTATGCTAACGGAATTCAAGCCCCCTGTGAAGCGGACCGAAAACCGCCCGTCCAAGCAAGAAACGGCCCAAGGGAGGCGGCACACGCCGGCGCTGCTCGCCGCGCTGCTGGCGCTGGCGATGACCACCCCGGCCGCGGCGGCGATGCCGGCGATGCCGACCAAGAATGGGGTGCCGACCTTGTCGCCTTTGCTCGAGCAGGTGACACCGGCGGTGGTCAACATCGCCGTGCTGTCGCCAGCGCCGGTAGAGGAGAGCCCGCTGTTTCGCGACCCGTTCTTTCGGCGCTTTTTCGACCTGCCCGAGCGCGCAGAGCCGCGCGTGAGCGCAGGCTCGGGAGTGATCGTTGACGCTGCCAAGGGGCTCGTGCTCACCAACAACCACGTCATCAAGGACGCGCGCGAGGTCATCGTGACCTTGAAGGATCGACGCGAATTCGACGCCAAGCTGGTGGGCACGGACCCGGGAACGGATATCGCACTGCTCAAGATCGATGCGCAAGAGTTGACCGCAATCAAGCTGGGGGATTCCGACGCGCTCAACGTTGGCGACTTCGTGGTTGCGATCGGCAATCCGTTCGGGCTCGGCCAGACCGTGACCTCGGGTATCGTCAGCGCGCTTGGGCGCTCCGGTCTGGACATCGAGGGCTATGAGGACTTCATTCAGACCGATGCCTCGATCAATCCCGGCAACTCGGGCGGCGCGCTGGTGGATTTGAACGGGGAGCTGATCGGCATCAACACCGCTATTATCGGACCCAGCGGCGGCAATGTCGGTATAGGTTTCGCAGTACCGAGCAATTTGGCGCGTGCCGTCATGAGTCAACTCGCGCGTTTCGGTGAAGTGCGGCGCGGGCGCGTCGGCGTGGAAACACAAGACATCACACCCAAGCTCGCGAAATCCCTCGGCTTGGGTAGCGTTACAGGTGCGGTGGTGACGCAGGTCGAGCCCGATTCACCGGCGAGCAGAGCCAATATCAAGTCGGGCGATGTTGTGGTCGCGGTCAACGGCAAGGTTGCGCGCAGCGCCGCCGATGCGCGCAACCGCATCGGACTCACGCCGGTCGGCGAAGAAGTGGAACTCAAACTGCTGCGCGAAGGGATGACTCGGGTCGTTCGCATCAAGGTCGAGCGCCCATACGAGATACTCGGCGCCGACGGCGAATCGGTGCCGCAACTCGCGGGCGCGGCGGTATCCAACGTGACGCGCGGCATGCCGATGTACGGCAGGCTCGAAGGAGTGGTCATCGTCGGCGTGCAGCAAGGCAGTCCGGCTTGGCGCTCGGGCTTGCGCCCGGGAGATGTCATCGTCGCGGTG
>CAZILI010000355.1:1445-4034 GCA_964539965.1 uncultured Burkholderiales bacterium
CGCAAGCGCGTGCGCGCCGTCAAGGAGCTCACGCCCGCGCTGCGCGCCGCCCAAGCGCAAGGCTCGATCACGCTCAACGTGATTCGCGGCGACTACCGCTTGGTGATCGTGATCCGCTAGGCGTCCTAGACCGCGACCGGCATCGCGATATGAGGATGCGATTGATACTGCAGGATCTCGAAGTCCTCATAGCGGTACTCAAAGAGCGATGGCGGACGACGCTTGATCGCAAGCTTCGGCAGCGGCAGCGGCTCGCGCGTGAGCTGTAGCTTGATCTGCTCGACGTGATTGAGATAGATGTGGCAGTCGCCGCCGGTCCAAACGAAATCACCCAGAGCGAGGTCGCATTGTTGCGCGATCATGTGCGTGAGCAGCGCGTACGACGCGATGTTGAACGGTACGCCTAGTCCGGCGTCGCACGAGCGCTGATAGAGCTGGCAAGAGAGCTTTCCCTCGGCAACGTAGAACTGGAACAGCAAATGGCAGGGCGGCAGCGCCATGCTGTGCAGTTCACCCACGTTCCAAGCGGACACGATCAAGCGCCGGGAGTTGGGATTGCTCTCGATTTGCTGCACGAGGTCACTCAATTGATCGACGATCCTGCCGTCGGTGGTTTCCCAGTGCCGCCATTGCTTGCCGTACACCGGCCCGAGATTGCCGTCGGAATCCGCCCATTCGTCCCAAATGGTGACACCGTTCCCGCGCAGATAGCGGACGTTAGTCTCGCCCGACAGGAACCACAGCAACTCATGGATGATCGAGCGCAAGTGCAATTTCTTGGTCGTGACGACAGGAAACCCCTTGGCAAGGTCGAAGCGCATCTGATAGCCGAATACGCTGTAGGTGCCGGTACCGGTGCGGTCGCCCTTCTTTGCGCCGTGGTTGAGGATGTGCTGAAGGAAATCGAGGTACTGTCGCATGGCTCACAGGTATTCGAGGGTTGAGCGTATTTTACCCGTTGCTTGCTGGCGTCTGGCTTTTTCGCTAATGTGAGCCGGTCTTAAATGACCCTCAAGGAGAAGGAAGATGCGCGCACTGATCCGGCTATTCATGCTTTGCACGTTCATGGCGCTAGGCGCGACGCCGTGGCTCACGGCGCGGGCGGAAGAGCCGACCAAAGTCGTTTATCACGTCACCGACACCGATGGCCAGGGCATGCTCACCTTGGGCAACATCCGCAATCACCTGCGCGCAGACCCGAGCGCGAAGATCGCGGTGGTAACGTTGTACAAGGGCATCGACTTGCTGCTGGAAGGCACTCAGGACAAGAACGGCAATCCTTACAACATCGGCATCGAGGAGTTAGCCGGCAAGGGCGTGGAGTTCAAGATCTGCCAAAACAGCATGAACTTCTTTAAAGTGGACAAGGCGCGCGTGCTGCCGCAAGCCAAGATCGTTCCCTCGGGCGTAGCCGAGATCGCGCGGCTGCAGTCTCAGGAGCATTACGCCTACATCAAGCCGTAGGACGCGGCAAATGCTCGCGAAGCTGCACGAACGCGCCCGCCTGCGGAGCCTCGCTGAACTGCGAGGGATATCGCACGCCCTTTTCGTGCTCTCGCCCGGCACGGAGCAAGATCGACGAGGCATCCCCGGTGTAGAGACGTTGGGCAGAACACTCAAACGCCGCAACATGAAATACGACGAGTTGGGCACAACCCCGATCACAGCCGAACTCGGAGAGGGCACGCTCGCCGCGTGGACGTTGCTGGACAGCTCAAAGTCGATGTTCGATCAGCGTACGTGCGTGCGCAAGGGCCTGCAGCTGTTGCTGGCGGAGCACCCGCAGCGTATCGCTGTCGCCATATTCGGCAACGCGAAACAGAGAGAACACGCGGCTTCTCTCGCAGCGTATGCGACGTGGGTGAACGGCTCCGCGCTGCCGGTGCGCAAGAAGAAGAACGACAAGCCGCCACTGGAACGCATCGACCTCTATGGCCACGCCTCGGCGCAGGACTTTCGCCACGAGCGAGCGCGAGCCGAGGGAAATTTGCTCGTGCGCACGCTCACTATGTTGCCGCCGAACGAACTCCACCCGAGCGCCTATCGTGCGCGCGTCCGTGCTTTGGCGAAGGAGCACGGCTGGCAGCACAAAGAACTCGACATGAAGAAGCTGCGTGCCATGAAGGCCGGGGCATTCGTGGCGGTCGGCCAGGGAAGCGAACCGCAAGACGCGGCAATCGTGCATCTCAAGTATCGGCCCAAGGCCGCGAAGCGGAAGGTCGCACTGGTGGGCAAGGGCATCTGCTTCGATACCGGCGGACACAACTTGAAGCCGGCCAAGTACATGTACAGCATGCACGAAGACATGAACGGCTCCGCCGTCGTGCTGGGTATCTTGCTCGCCGCGACCCGGCTCAAGCTGCCGCTCGCTATCGAAGCTTGGCTGGCGATTGCACAAAACCACATCGGCCCGAAAGCCTATAAGCAGAACGACGTCGTCACGGCGCTGAACGGCACCACCATCGAAGTGATTCATACCGACGCGGAAGGCCGCATGGTGCTATCCGACACACTCACTTTGGCAGCGCGTGAAAAACCGGATCTCGTCATCGATTTTGCGACGCTCACCGGCAGTATGCACGTCGCGCT
>CAZILI010000355.1:4044-4625 GCA_964539965.1 uncultured Burkholderiales bacterium
ACGAGTGGGTCGAGAAGTCACTCGCGGCGGGGAGGGCAAGCGGAGAGCGAGTCGCCGCATTTCCGCTCGATGCCGACTACGATCCGGCACTTGACAGCAAGATCGCCGACGTCAAACAGTGCAGCGACGACAGCTACGCCGATCACATCTTGGCGGCGCGGTTTCTTTCGAAGTTTGTCGAAGAGCGGCCGTGGATTCACATGGATTTGTCGGCCAGCAGCAGCCCGGGCGGTCTAGGCGGTGTCGCGAGCGAGGTTACGGGGTTCGGCGTGGGGTGGGGGTTACGAATCCTTGGAACTCTTATTTGACCGAACCAGAGTTCCCAATCAGTCTTGTAGCCAGCGATCGACTAGCAATAGCCGCAGCTGCATAAGCGAAAACGCCTCCCGAGGGAGGCGTTTTCCGTTTTCGATTTCTAGGCAACTCTGGTCGCGCGAAGTTGATTACGAGCCGCTCAGCTTTTTCGTGATGTAGTCGGTCGCTTGAACATTCGTTATGCCGCCACCCGCGGTTGCAGCCCAGACGATCTGCGTGTCCCCAACAGCCGGGGTCGCCGTGAAGGTGATGGTGTAGTTGGCGGC
>CAZILI010000356.1:0-4623 GCA_964539965.1 uncultured Burkholderiales bacterium
ACTTCGGCCGCCCGCGCGTCTTCAGCACGCCGCTCTGCGAATCGGCCTCCACCGGTTACGCCATCGGCCTCGCCACCAACGGCCACCGCCCCATCGAGGAGTTCCAGTTCGCCGATTTCGCCACCGACGCCACCACGCAGCTCGTCCTCAACGCTGGTTCGCATCCACGCCGAGAAAATCGCGTATCCCCTGCAGAGCGGCGTCGCGATAGCGCTCGGGGTTCTCCGACAATAGCTTGTGCGTCGCCAACGTGCCGTCGGGGCGTAACGCGACGACGTCGGTAAAAGTGCCGCCGCGGTCGATCCAGAACTGCCATTGAGCTTGCATCAAATGTCCTCTCCTGCCTGCCGGATGGAGTCGGCTATGCGTTGCGGGTCGTCGACCTCGCGCATCAGAAGCAACGCGAGACGAGCCAGAAAAAGTTCGCTCTTCTCTTCGCCCAGTGCCGTCATGGCATAGCAGGTTTGCGTGTACAGGTCATCGAGTTGTTGTTCGGTCATGTTCGCTTTGGCCCTTCAGGGCATAGTCGAGTGCTCCGGCGAGCTCCACCGGGTCGGCGGCGCGCCAGCGCGCCATGATATGGCCGTCGGGGCGCACGAGATAGACGCAGCCCGGCAGCGCGGCGTACAGCGGGAATAGCCGTCCGATGTGGTCCAGCGCATTGACGCGGCCGGCCGGGCGCCGCGCGATCACACGCCAGGCAAACGGCGCCGGACCCTGCGCGAACCGTTGCAAGGCCGCCGCGAGCGCGTCGGGCACTTCGCCGCCGTCGGAAAAGATCAGCGCGGTGAAATGCGGGCCGAACAGATCCGTCAGATGTCCCGCGCGGCTACCCTCGGCGTCGGCTATCGTCAGCGGACACTCCGGTGCTAACTCGCCGGGAGTCGGTCCTGCGGCGAATTGAGCCGAGCGGTCGGCGTAGGCATTGAGCGGGGAATGCGGCAGTGCTATGGCGGTGGTCTGGCGCGGATTCACCAAAGATCGAATCCACTGGTGATTGGGTGCCAAGGTGAGCACCGCTTCGCGCATGAGCGCGAAGGCGCGCGAGGGCGGTGCCATGAACTCCGTGCTCTTGCTCGCGTGGCGCAAGTTCTCGCGCGCCGCAAACACGCGCTCCTCCGAATAGCTATCGAGCAGGCGCTGGTTCGCCCAACCCTTCACCACGAAGGCGAGCTTCCACGCGAGATTGTGCGTGTCGTCGATGCCGGAGTTGAGTCCCCGCACGCCGAATATCGGCAGCAGATGCGCGGCATCACCCGCCAGCAGCGCGCGGCCGACACGGTAGCGCTCCAAGGTGAGGGCGTTCGCCTTGTACATGCTGATCCACACTGGCTTCCAATCGTCGCGCTCGCCGATCATCTTCAGATGACTTGCCACACGCGGGATCACGTTTTCGGGCTTGATCGCCTCGTCGGGGTCTTCGTCTTCGCGCAGTTGATAGTCCATGCGCCAGATATCATCCGGCTGTTTGTGCATGAGCAGGGTCGAGCCCGGATTGGAGGGCGGATCGAACCACGCGCGGCGCTCGGTCGGATAATCGCTCTTCAACTCGATGTCGACGATGACGTAGCGTCCCTCGTACTGAGTACCTTGAAACTTAAGCCCCATGGCTTGCCGCACGATGCTGCGCGCACCGTCGCACGCGACGACCCAGTCGGCTTCGACGCGATAGCCGCCGGCAGGGGTTTGCACGCGCACTTCGACGCCGTCGTCACCCACTGCTACATCGCTCACCTGGCTCTGCCAGCGCAACTCGATCAACTCGCGCCGCGCCTGCACGCACTGGAGCAAGGTGTTCTCTACCAAGCATTGCTGCATGTTGTACATCGGCGCGAACTTCTGGTTATCGTCGTGCGGCATGCGCAGGCGGAACACTTCGGTGTTGCGATGAAAGGAGCGCCCGCCGGTCCAGGGCAACGCCTTTGCCAGGATAGGCCCCGCCGCGCCTAGCTTCTGGAAGATCTCGAGAGTGCGACGTGAATAGCACGTGGCGCGGCTGCCGGTGCAAACGGTATCGTCGGCCTCCAGCAGCAGCGAGGCCACACCGTAGTTGGCGAGCCCGAGCGCGAGCGACATACCGATCGCGCCCGCTCCCACGATGACCACGGCATGCCGCCTGGTTTCGACTCCGTTGTCGAGGGCCGGCAAGCTGGGCGCAAAGCGCGGATAATCGAAATACTCAGCCCATGCGATGGGCGCCCTATCGGCCGTATTGTTCATACCGAGCCGCCCGGCCGAAGTAAGTAGAATGTGGGCTCCTGTGTTTGCGCTGCACTTATGCGCTCGGTCTGCTTCAAGATAGGCGTCATCTTACTCGTGTCTTTGGTGCTGGCGGGCTGCTCCTCGCTCGACACTAAACAGCGCGAGTGGATCTACCGCCCGTACCGCGGCGATTGGCGCTTGCCCTATCCGGCGAACCTCAATCATCATCGGTTTTGGATAGCCGTCGAGTCGAGCCGGCCGGCGACGCCGCTGCAGTTGGTTAACGCCTGGTGGGTGCCGCACCATGATCCCGACGCGCCGGCAATCTTGTTCTTGCACGGCGCGCGGCAGAACCTGCTCGCCAGCAGTTGGCGCATCGCCCGCTTTCACAGCATGGGATTCAGCGTGCTCGCGATCGACTACCGCGGTTTCGGCAAGAGCGCGGGCGCGCTGCCGAGCGAGGAGATGACTTATCAAGACGCGCAGGCGGCTTGGCAATATCTGAAAGGCCTGCAGCCCGACCCGGCGAAACGATTCGTCGTGGGGCACTCGCTGGGGGGTGCGGTGGCCATCGACCTGGCGACCCGCAACGCCGACGTCGCCGGCTTGATCGTGGAGTCGAGCTTCACTTCTATCCGCGACATGGCGAAGAGCCGCGGCTGGGGCTGGCTGCCGCTTAGCCTGCTGCTGACACAAGAGTTCGATTCGCTCAGCAAAGTGCGACGCCTGCGCATGCCGGTGTTGTTCGTGCATGGCGGCAAGGACGGCGCGGTACCGCTCGAAATGGGCGAGCGCTTGTACGCGGCCGCGCCGGAGCCGAAGACGCTCTGGGTGTTCCCCCAAGGAGGCCATAACAACGTGCCTTGGCGCGCGTTTGCTCCCTACACGCAGATCGTGCGCGATTTCGTGCGCCGCGCGCAAAGCGCGCACCCGGCGCGATTCGCCAACGATAGCGCGCGACCATTCGAGCTAGGTGTGGAATGAAGCGGTGCGTGGGACGCACCCTACGCGGACGCGATGGATGTGGTTCGGTCGTAGGGTGCGCCCTGCGCACCGAACCCGCCGAGTCATCAAGCGGTCGTCACCGGTTGAGTTCATCTAGCAAGGCTTTGGCCTCGATAAGGCCTTTGGTGCCGACGAGGACCTCAGCGTAACCGCGCTGTTGTGGGGGACGGCGGTATCGCGATAGCCCGGCCGTACTGTCTCGACACCCGCCCGAGCGGCCGAACCGGATGAGAGCGCGGTCCGGTCGCGGAGCGAGTTACTTCAGCAGCTCGAGAACTCTCTCCGGCGGCCTTCCTACCACGGCACGCTCGCCGCGCACGACGATGGGCCGTTCGATCAGAATGGGGTGCTCTGCCATGGCAGAGATGCATTCCTCGTCGCTAAGCGATTTCCCCGCGAAATTCTCCTTGAATACTTCTTCACCCTTGCGCAGCAACGCCTCGGGTGCGATACCGAGCTTGCGAACGAGTTCTTGCAAGTCCGCTTTGTTCGGCGACGTCTTCAGGTATTCGATAATGCGCGGCGTCACGCCCGCTTCTTGCAGCAGAGCCAAGGCGCTGCGGCTCTTGCCGCAGCGGGGGTTGTGATAGATCGCAATATCGCTCTTGCTCATGTGGCGCCGATCGCCTAAAAAATCTTGCCCGGATTGAGAATATTCAACGGGTCGAGCGCTTGCTTCACCTGCCGCATGACACTTACCGCCTCACCGTGCTCGGCGGTTAGAAACTTCATCTTGCCGAGGCCGATACCGTGCTCGCCGGTGCAAGTGCCGTCGAGCGCCAGCGCGCGCATCACTAGACGCTCATTCAAGCGCTCGGCTTCGGCGATTTCCTTCGGTTCGTTGCGATCGATCAGGAAGCCGCAATGGAAGTTGCCGTCGCCGACGTGGCCGACCAGGGGTGCCATGAGAAAGCTCGCCTTCAAGTCTTTCTTGGTTTCGATGATGCATTCGGCGAGCCTGGAAATCGGCACGCAAACGTCGGTCGCCCAGATCTCGCAGCCGGGGCGCAGCGCCTTGTTGGCGTAGGTCACGTCGTGGCGCGCTTGCCACAGATGATTGCGCTCTTCTTGCTGGGTAGTCCACTTGAACTCGCTGCCACCGTGCTCCGCGGCGATCGCTTGCACCATCTCGGCCTGTTCTTTGACTCCGGCCTGGGTGCCGTGAAACTCGATGAATAGCGTGTCCTTGACCGGATAGCTGAGCTTCGAGTAGCGATTGACCGAGTCCATCTGCACGTCGTCGAGGAGCTCGATGCGCGCGACCGGTATGCCCAATTGGATGGTTTGAATGACGGTGTTGACCGCCCCCTCGATGCTGTCGAACGAGCACACCGCCGAGGCCATCGCCTCGGGTATGCCGTACACGCGCAAGGTGACTTCGGTGATGATGCCGAGCGTGCCTTCGCTGCCGACGAA
>CAZILI010000357.1:0-4576 GCA_964539965.1 uncultured Burkholderiales bacterium
TCTCGCTCTCGGCCACACGCAGGTTCACGCCGCGCAAGATGTGGCTCTTGCCGTAGTAAGCGTGCAGATCGGCAACTTCAAGCATGGCTCGTGGTGCCGAGATAAGCTTCTTGAACCTTGGGGTTGGCGCGGATCTCGGCCGGCGCGCCGGTCGCGATCACCTGGCCGTACACCAGCACCGAGATGCGGTCCGCCAGGTTGAACACCACGCTCATGTCGTGCTCGACCATGACCAGGGTCTTGCCCTCGCTCATGCGGCGAATGAGCGCCACCGCGTGCTCGGTCTCGGAATGACTCATGCCCGATGTCGGCTCGTCTAGCAGGATCAGGTCCGCACCGCCCGCGATAGTGATACCGATTTCGAGCGCGCGCTGCTCGGCGTAAGACAACACTCCGGCGAGGGTATCGCGGCGGGCGGCGAGCCCGATGTCCTCCAGCACCCGCTGCGCGCGCTCGCGCACGTCGCGCAGGCCGGCTATTCGGTGCCAGAAGGAATAGCCATAACCGAGCGACCACAGCACCGAGCAGCGCAGGTTTTCGTACACGCTCAACTTAGAGAAGATATTGGTGACCTGAAAGCTGCGGCTCAGCCCCCTTCGATTGATCTCGAATGCGGCAAGCCCGGTCACCTCTTCGCCCTTGAGCTTGATGCTGCCTGATGACACCGCAAAGCGTCCGCTGATCAGGTTGAACAAGGTAGATTTGCCCGCGCCGTTCGGCCCGATGATGGCGTGGCGCTCTCCGCTTTCGACGGCGAGATGGACGCCGTTGATAATGGCGGTCTTGCCGAAGCTCTTGTGAACATCGACGAGTTCCAGCGCGGCGCTCATGCGCCACCCGCCGCGCCGCGCTCTTCGGCAAGCGCGTCCCAAGCGGCCATCACGCGCTTGCGCGCCGGTTGAAGCAGAGCGAGGCCCAAGGCTAGCAACGCGATGCACACCAGCCACGGCATCGTCTTGGCCGCGTCGAACCGGATGCCGAACCAGTTCATCTGCGTGGAGGCTCCGGTCTGCGTTTCCAGCAAATAGATGATCTCGACCAAGCCGATCGCACCCACCAGCGCGATGAGCGCCGGCAAGGCCGCCAGCGAATAGGCGGGCAACAGCTTGCCGAGCTGGCCCTTACGCCATAGCGGCCGATGCAGCTCGATCAGGCTCGCGATGCCGCCCGGGGCGTACATCACCATGATCAAGAAAAACAGCCCGACGTACAGTAGCCACGCCTTGGTGTAGCCCGACAGGGCGACTTGCAAGAACGTGACCAAGACCGCGCCGATCACCGGGCCGTAGAACGAGCCGATGCCGCCGATGAATGTCATCAGCAACACCGAGCCGGAGGTCTGCAAGCCGAGATTCTCCGCCGTGACGATCTCGTAGTTGACGGCAGCCAACGCGCCCGCGATGCCGGCGAACAGGCTCGCCAGGATGAACACCAAGTAGCGCACGCGCTGCGGATCGTAGCCGACGAACTGCGCGCGCTCGGCGTTGTCGCGTACGGCGTTCGCCAGGCGGCCGAGCGGCGTCTTGGTGAAGGCGTACATCAAAAGCGCGCTGAGCGCCGCCCACACGAGGATGAGGTAATACACCTGGATTTGCGGGCCATAGCTGATGCCGAGGACCTTCGCGCCGACCGTGCGATTTGCCGACACGCCGGCCTCGCCGCCGAAAAAGCCCGGAAACATGAGCGAGCAGGCGAAGAACAGTTCGCCGATACCGAGCGAGATCATCGCCAGCGGTGTGCCCGAGCGCCGCGTGGTGACGTAGCCGAACATCACGCCCAATACGAGTCCGGTCACGGCGCCGACGAGCGGCAGCAAGGTTACCGGAAGCCCGAAGGCGTTCGCGCCGATGAGATTCAGCGCATGCGCGCACAGAAACGCGCCCATGCCGTAGTACACCGCATGCCCGAACGACAGCATGCCGGTCTGGCCGAGCAACATGTTGTACGACAAGGCGAAGATGGCGTTGATGCCCATCTGACAAAACAGCGACACCGCGAAGCTTTGCCGAAACACTAGCGGCAGCGCCACCGCGATCGCGAGAGCCAAGAGCCAGGGCAAGTGGCGCTTCAGCATGACGCGGTAGGCGAAACGCCGCGCGGGACGCACGCTACGCGGCTTGCAAAAAGGTCATACGGCCCGGTGTAGCATGCTGAAAGCCGCATCCATATGCGATCCTTAAGGCTATACCCCAACAATATGCGCCTCATGTCTCGCGCGTCCCCATGAGCCCCTTGGGGCGTACGATGAGCATCAGCACCATCATGAGATAGGGCAGCACGGGCGCGGTTTGCGCGATCGTGAGCGAGCCGAATGCGGCCAACCCGGAGCCGGGCTGCGCACGCACACCGAGCTTGGCGAGCAAGTCGCCGAACGAATAGTCGAGCGCGACCGAGAAGGTCACCAGCATGCCGATCAGCAAGGAGGCGATGAACGCGCCGGCAAGCGAACCCATGCCGCCGAACACCACCACCACGAACACGATGCTGCCGACGGCGGCGGCCATGCCCGGGTCGGTGACGAAGGCATTGCCGCCGATCACGCCCGCAAGCGCGGCGAGTGCCGCGCCGGCGCCGAACACCAGCATGAACACCCGCGGCACGTTGTGCCCGAGCGCCTCCACCATGTCTGGATGAGACAGCGAGGCTTGAATCACCAGGCCTACGCGCGTGCGCGTGAGACCCAAGTACAGCGCGAGCAACATCCCGATCGACACCGCCATCATGAACACGCGGTAGGCGGGATAGCTCGAGGTGAAGATCTTGAAGGCGGTGAAATCCAGCGCGGCCGGAATCTTATAGTCAACGGCCGCGCGGCCCCAGATGAGATGCACGATTTCTTCGATGACGTAGGCCAAGCCAAACGTGAGCAGGAGCTCGGCGACGTGGCCGTACTTGTGAACGGTGCGCAGCCCGTAACGCTCGACCAGGGCGCCCAACCCCCCGACCGCGAGCGGGGCAAGCAAAAGCGCCGGCCAAAAACCGATCCAAGCGCTCACTTGATAGGCAAAGTACGCCCCCACCATATAGAAACTCGCGTGCGCGAAGTTGAGCACGCCCATCATGCTGAAAATGAGGGTGAGCCCGCTGGAGAGCATGAACAGCAGCAAGCCGTAGGACAGGCCGTTCAGCAACTGGACGAGGAGAAATTCCAAGGTTCGGGCTCTTGCTCGGGAGGCGGCTACTCGATCGCGGTCACGCGGGCGCGCTTGGCGCCGCCGGCCCTCAAGCCGGCGGCTCTAGCCGCTGCAGCGAAAACGCGCGTTGCCGGCGCCGACGTTCAGGACGGACGCTGCATCTTGCAGCTGGTCGGCATCACCGTGTCCTTGCCCTCGACGCGCCGCTCCGTCTTGAAACCGTTGCCGGTGCGCTCGACGTCGAACTTGACGTCCTTGCCGTCCGCCTTCGAGTAAGTGGAAATGAACAGCGGCTGGATCAGTTGGTGATTGTCCGCGCGCATCATGATCTCGCCGGTATCGCCGTCATACTTCATACCTTCCAGCGCTTTCGCGACTTTGGCGGGCTCGCTCGATTTCGCCGCGTCAATCGCCCTGGCCAGCATCTCCAGCGCCTGAATCTGCGTGGTCCAGTACAGGTCGTCCTTCACGTCTTTGTACTTGTCGCGATACGCCTGGTAGTGCTTGGCGACCTTGTCGTTGCCCACATTGGCGTGCCACTGCGTGACTTGCTTCAAGTGCCCGATGCCGGCGTCGCCCAGCGCCGGAGGAGAGCCCAACCCGCCGGCGTAGTAGGTGTAGAAGTCCGGCTTGAAGCCGGCCTCGCGGCTCGCCTTGACCAGCAAGGTCATGTCGTTGCCCCAGTTGCCCGTGATCACGCTGTCGGCACCAGCCGCCTTGATCTTCGAGACATAGGGCGCAAAATCCTTCACCTTGCCGAGCGGATGCAGCTCATCGCCAACGATTTCGATGTCCGGGCGCTTCTTGGTCAACATAGCCCGCGCCGCCTTCGCCACCGCTTGACCGAACGAGTAATCCTGGTTGAGCAGGTAGACCTTCTTGACGTTCTGGTTGGCCGCGATGGTATCGGTGAGCGCCGCAATTTTCATGTCGGCGTCGGCGTCGAAACGGAAGTGCCAAAAATTACACTTGTCGTTGGTGAGCGCCGGGTCGACAGCGCCCGTATTGAGGTACAGCACCGGCGCGTCGGGATTGCGCTCGTTGTGCTTGGCGACCGCATCGGAAAGCGCCAGCGCGATGTTCGACCCGTTGCTCTGATTGACGTAGCGTACACCCTGGTCGATGGCCGCTTTCAGCGCCAGCAGCGCCTCTTGCGGATTGCTCTTGCTGTCCAGCGCAAGCACTTCGAATTTGACCCCGCTGCGGGCGTTGATCTCATCGGCGGCGAGCCGCGTGTAGCGCACCATCGCCTCGCCGACGTTGGCGAACGGCCCCGAGAGCGGATCGATGACGGCGATCTTGATCGGATCGGCGGCAAAACCAGGCGTGCAGATGGCAGCCGCGCAGGCGGCGGCGAAAGCCAGCTTAACGAACTTCATAAGAAACTCCTCCAAATTGCTGACGGGCGGCCTGTTATCGATGGCAAGATGCCCTGTCGCGAC
>CAZILI010000358.1:0-4569 GCA_964539965.1 uncultured Burkholderiales bacterium
AAGCAGAATACGTAACCACCAATCTCACTATCAGGAGGACATCGCAATGAGCCCCTTTATGAGGTCTCTTCTGCTGTCGGCCATCTCCGTACCCTTCGCGGCGGCCGTCGCGTGGGCGGACATGGAGCCCCAGCAAGGCACGCCCAAAGCCGGCGGCTGGGCGCCGCGCATCGCCGTCAAGCCCGATCCGTCGAAGGTCGTAGTTCCAAAAGGGTACAAAGTCAGCGTGTTCACTTCAGGCCTGGATACGCCTTCAGCGGCCACAGTCGACGGGGACGGCAACGTCTGGGTGGCGATCTCCGGCCCGCTGTTCGGCGGCGGCAAGATCGAACCTGCCAACGTGAAGGTGTTCGACAAGACCGGCAAGCTGATCAAGGAGATCGGCAAGGGTACCTTCAAGACGGTCATGAACGAGATCGGCTACTGCCCGGAGAACAAGAAAATCTACATTCCGGAGTACGGCGAGAAGATCTGGGAAATCGACGGCGTCAATGGCGAGCTGAAGCTGATCATCAAAGATCTCTTCATCGGCGATCATCGCAACGGCGGCGTCACCTGCAAGGACGGCTATCTGTATTTCGCTCTCGGCCTGCCGAGCAACACGGGCTTTGCCGATCCCGACAATCATGGTTGGACCGACGTGCCGAACGATCCGTTCTGGGTCGCGCACAAGGACGGACACGGCACCACGCCACACGATCCGGTCTGTCGCGACATCGTGCACACCGGCCTGAACGTGAAATCCTCCGACGGCCGCATGACCGGCGCCTTGCTGCCGGTGGGCGTGCCCGCCAAGCCGGGCATGGTCATCAACAAGCAAGTGCCGTGCGGCGGATCGGTGATGCGCGTGAAGATCGACGCCAAGGGCTCCGACGGCATCTATGCGCACGACAAGATGGAAGTCTATGCCTACGGCTTCCGCAATCAGTCGGGTGTCGCTTTCGGACCCAAAGGCTCGCGCTTCGAAAACGTGCTCGCTGTGTCGGACAACGGTGCCAACGACTTGGGACATCGCCGCGTCGCCAACGGCGCCGAGCGCTTGTTCATGATCACCAAGATGGGCCAAGACGCCGGCTTCCCCGACAAGGAAGGCTTCGGCATGGTGACCAACAAGCGTTATGGCTTCGAGATGTGGACCGCCTCCAAGATCAAGCGGCCCTATCCGCAGCTCTACATCGGTGATCAACCGTATGTGCCGAAGATGCCGCCGTACCACTTCCCGGTGCACGTCGACGGCATTCGCGGCGTGCCGCTGATCGCGCAGAATCCGAACCCGGACGGCTACATCAATCCGGTAGTGGAATGGGACACCAACAACCCGATCGACGGCATCGCCTGGGCGCCGAAGGAATTCGCAGCGGGGGATGACGTGCTGTTCGGCGCGGTGTACGGCATCATCGACAACGGCCCAGACAGCCTGGTGCCCACGTGGCCGGCGGTGCTGAAGATCGAAATGCTCAACCCGACCGGCGTCAAGTGGTCGTACTTCATGCGCAACATCGATCCCGGCCCCAACGCCTACCAGAAGAAAGAAAACGTGGGCGGTATCGAACGAACCAATGACGTCGTGTTCTCCAACGACGGCAAGACCATGTACGTGGTCGACTACGGCGAACTGTACGTCGACTTCACCATGCCCACGCCGTTCTGGAACACCGAGAAGTCCGGCGTGATTTGGGCGATCACCAAGGAGTAGTCGCCTAGCTGCGAGCCCAAGCGGCCGCCTCGCCCGCGGCCGCTTGAGCATGGCTTACGGAGATGGCCCTGCAACTGCGGGCCATTTTTGTTCGCCGGTCGAGTCGATGTTGTTGCCCTAGCGACCCATTGTGTAAACCGCGTGATGCATCCCAACCGTCGGCTTTCTAGTCGTGACCGCACTTCGCTCTGTTCAGTTCTGGAGTACTGCCGACGTTGAGCCGTCGGCGCGATTTCGTGTTCAAACGCGCAGCGGCAACGACGTTTTCCTAAACTGTACTTACGCGCTTCTCAGCGCGCCGCATTGCTGACTTTGGTATTCGGCGTCCGTGGCAATCGAAACCCGCTGTAAGCCGACATGATCGTTGGGAGCGAATTTTCTCGCGCTTTCTCGAAACTGTACGTCGCGTCCACGAGAAAGCCGCCGCTCCGCAAGCGTACAGTTCCGGGCGGCTCGAAGTGCCCTCTGGAACTCACCATCAACTTAACAAGCAGCGGCGACTACGCGCTCTTCCTACATCGGCTTGCGCCCAGGCGGCGGCGCATCGCGTCTCTTCAGGTACTCGTTGACCATGCTCGAGTAGGTCGGGGTGTAGACATCGATACCGCCCACAGCATCCTCCTGACGATCGTACCCAAACGCCTGAGCTAACGGCCGGAAAGCTCCCCCATCTTCTTCTGAAATTCTTGCAGTCGTTCCTGCTGCAATCGACGAAACTCGTCTTGCAGCGCTCTACGTTCTTGCGCAGACTTGGCGCTGCGCATCTTTACCTGGAACTCTTTCGAAATTTCGTTCATGCCTCTCGCGTGTGCTTCGCTTGCTTCTTGCATCGCCGCGGCGCGCGCCTTGGTTTCAGCAACCGGATCCTTCGCTGGTGTGGCCGGGACGCCGCTGCTCGGCGCACTCGGTGGCGCCGCAGGCTCGCTCTGTGCGGGCGATTCAGCCGGTCTGCGTGCTTGCGCCGGCGTACCGCCCGCTGGGGTGCTCGTTGGATCGCGCGCGCGCTTTTTCGCGTCGATGACTGATTCCTGAACGGGTGGGGCAGGCAAGGTAGCGGCAGGTGGTGCGCTCGGTGGTGCGGCTGCACCAGTTTCCGGAAGCGGTGCCGAAGGACGAGTTTGCTCGCTGGCTTGCACGGGTTTACTTTCCGGCTGCTGCGCCGGGGTCGGTGGCACTTGAGGGGTGGGATTTGCGCTGCTTGGAGCCGCGGCCGGCGTCGCTGTACCGGTTGGCGGATCCTTCGCTGTCGGTGGGTCACTCTCTTGCTCACTACCGGCGATGCGCACCCCCTCGGCCTGCAACGAAGCCTGCCCGCTCGCGGCTCGATAGAGATTCTCGCCAAGCTGCTGCATGATCGCACTGGTGCAGGCGTTCTTGTCGAAGAACATCTCAGCCGGCGTAAGTTGGATCTGCCGCGCGTAGTCACCCACCGCATCGCGCATGCCTTGCACCGACCATTCGAAGCGCTCGCCGCGCTTCATTTTCTCCGTCCACACCTTCATCATGTGCATGGCCTGGCTACGCGTGAATTCGGGCAAACGCGGCGCGAAACGGCTGTCGACCTCGAACGAGGCAATCTCGGTTTCGTACTTGGGTTCGAAAAAAAGATCCGGCGTTGTTTCACCGCCGACATATTTCTGCGTTTGGTGGTAGATGGTGGTGACGCTCTTGACTTGTGCTCGGCAGCGCTTGGTGAACAAGCCACCGTAGTTTGTATATAGGAAAGTGAAATCTATCGTGTTGGTGTATGGTGCGAAATCGCCGTCGAAAATGCGCCGCGCGATCTCGAAGTCGGGGAACTGCTGCCAAAAGGCGTCGTACTTATAAACAATGCCGAGTTTGCGCCGGCTGGCGTAGGCGAAATCCTTGCGATAGTCGGCTCTGATTTGCGCCAGACGCTCGTAGAGCGCGCGAAAACCCGCGAGCGTGATGTCTTGGCCCTTCGTGACCGAGAACGGACCGCCCATGGTTGATCCGGGCGTGGGCTGCCAGACGAGCGCGTCGCCTTGGTAGGTGTAGCTATAGGAAAGCACGCCCATTTCCGCGCCTTGATCGTCTATATGAGGGCGCTGTGCATCGCGAAAGTAGTGCCGTACTACGATGTATCCAACTGGCCCGCAACTCGCAAGAAATGTCTTCATCACCCTATTAAGTTCAGCTATGAACTCCGGCGCTGGATTTTCTCCCGCGAACGGGATGATGGTCGCGTTAGGGTCGCTGGGTGAGTGTTGTAGATGGATAACAAGTGCGTCTAGCTGTTTGGGGGTGGGAAACATTTTCTCGGCTTCTGCGTTCAATACTTCCTGTTTTGCACGCAGCTTCGCGTCGATTGCTTTCTGTTCTTCGCGCAATTCATCGAGCCGCCGCAGACCCTCTTCGCGCGACAACTCATTGCGATTGATCATTCTCGGGATTTCGCTTCCACGACGCAGGTTATCTTTGATTTCCTTGTCGCGCTCGGCTATCAACGGGTCATTGCGTTCGCGATACCAGTCGCCGCGCTTCGCGAGAATGGCGTCCATCTGCGCTGTCGTCATCGCCTTTTGTCCACCGCCAAACTGCGGCGGGCAGACGTATTCGGCGCCATGCTTCTCAGCGCCGGGTACGTGCGCTGTATACGTTGCCGAGCGCGCGACCTCTGGGCCGATCCAGCGCGCACGGTTGGCTTGGATGTCAGCCAGGGCGGCGTTGGCGATAGCCATGAGGCCAATGGCAATCGCAAGAGGTAAACGAGGTCTCTTGAACACGTGCATAGGAATAACTCCCGATAACCGTAGCGAACGAAACCCATCGCGTTAGCGACCTAAGGATCAAATAATGGGTCTTCAGGAACTCGTGTGGGTAATTTGAAGGCATGAATCGGTCTGTAACCC
>CAZILI010000359.1:0-4548 GCA_964539965.1 uncultured Burkholderiales bacterium
ACAAGTTCCTCGTCCACCCCAGGATCGCCGGCCACGGCCCGACCCTGTACCAGAGTGGCCTGCGCAGCACGCGACGGCTCGAGCTGGTTTCTGCGAAGCCCCTCCGCAGCGGCGCGGTCGCCATGCACTACCGGCGCGCGCGCTGACTTTCGGTTCGCAGGAGACCCGCCGTTGTCGGGTGCTGTCGGTTACGTTGGAAGGAGGAACCGCGCAAACTCTCCTTCGTCGACAGCGCCGTCCTACAGGTCGTGCACCTGGGGCGGATCTGCTGTCGCGCGATCTGATCGTCGTAGATTGTGACCGTGCGTTCCACCCGCGTCAGTCGCATATCCGAGCTGTTGGACGCAATTCTTAGAATGAAAAAACGACCCATTGCGCGCATTGGAGTGTTCCGCATAAGTCTTGGTTTGAAGTCGCAAAGCGGCCGGCCGTCATGGGATCGGTGCCTGATTGAAGGTCTCAGCGACAATCTTGCGGTCTTCTTCGTCCCTGACGCCAGCAAGTGCAACGACGGCCTCTTTGTACGCGGCGCGATACTCGGCGAAGTTGCCCGCAGCATGCGCGCAATGCGCATATATGGCGTGGGTGAGGGCCAGCTCCCAATCAGGCGTTTCAGTGCGCCCAATGAAGTAGCTGCGCATCTCGGTTGCTAGCCCCAAAGCAGTTGGGCCGTGACCTAACAGTGCATGCACCTCAGCTAACAGCATGGCAGCGCGCATGCGATTTAGCTCTGTCCCGATTTGCGCCCAATGGTAGGCGGACGCATGTGCGGCGCCCAACATTTCCAGATCTTCCGCTGCGGTGCGTGGCCTAACCGAAAGCGCCCATGCACGATTGTTGCATTGCATGGCAATTTGCTTATGCCAATCCGCTTTTTCCTGGTTCATTGATGCTTGCGAGATGCGTATCGGTAGCGTCTACAAAGATTGGTCGAGCGAAATATCCGCTTGAAGGCGACATTCTGGCGAGCTCGTCCAAGAAGGTCAATCGCCACGGCATGTTGCGCAGGTCGTTATCCCGGACAAGCCGACGTGCTTTGGAAAGCGATACCCGTGTACCTCTGTTCATCCAGGTGCACGACAACACCGCAGCATCGGCACTACTTGTTCGGCGAGCCTACCAAAAAGTGCGACGTCGGCTCTAGGCCAAAGTTGTCGTTGATGTTCACGCCACCTTACGGCGGCTCCTGGCCGGTCCCGCAGAGTTCAATTGCAGGGCGAACAGCAAAGTTACGGAGGCTTAGCGTACTTCGTCGCCCGTTGTCTGCGGTCACCCGCATTTGGCCGCAAGCGCGGCCGTGCCCAAAGCGCCCGTCCTAGGCGGCCACGGCTCGCCGCGCGGAATGCGCCCGCGCACCGTGGCGAACGCGGTGCGCGACAAGGCAGACTCGCGCTCCGCGCGCTCGCACAGCGCGCCGCGAAAACCCAGATAGTCGGGCGCGAGCGGGAGCAGGGCGGCGATATCATCGACTCGCAGCGACCCGGCGAGGCCGCACACCAATTCCGCCTCGTGCGCTAACGAAACGAATCGTCGCAACGCTTCGGCATCGAGATGATGTCGCAAGCCGCCGCCGCGCTTGTCGGCGGTATCCAGCATGACACCATAAAAGTGACGCTCGGCGAGCGAAGCGACCAAGCCGAAATCGGGTTCGCGATCGGCGAACAGCACAGCGACCAGTTTGATCCGCCGCGCCTCGCTTGCCAGCGCGTCGACGCAGGCGTACGCGCCGGCGGCTTCGAATACGCCGAACTTGACGATGTCGACGCCGGTCGCGGCGGTCAAAGTAACCGCCGCTTCGATGCGCGTCGGCTGCATCGGCAAGTCGCCGACGGTGGCGCTCACCGGCGCGCGCCCCGCCACCGTCGCGACGATCTCACGCAATCGCGCCGGCGGCAGAGCGCCGAGCGCGCCCTGCGCCGGGTTCTTCAAGTCGATGATGTCCGCGCCCAGCTCGAGCGCGAGCCTCGCCTCCTCGACCGTCGTCACACTGGCGAGCAGCGAAGTCATGACGCTCGCCGCGCCAATGCGCTCATCCGATGTGCGGCAACGCTCTGCATGAGCCAGTCCCACGCCTGACGCTCGCGCTCGCCCGCGGTCTTGTCGATCGCGATGCGCAGATAGGCGATCTCGCTGTCGATCTTGTCGGCCGGCAGCAGGTCCAGACGACTCACCAATATCGCCGCCTCGATCACCGCAGCCTGCGCGCGATTGAAGCCGCGAAAGCCGTGATGCCGCTCATCGTGCACGCGCCGCATGAGTAAGCGCGGGCGCAGCGCCTCCTCCTCGACGCGCACCAACTCGAGTTCGCTGTGGCCGAGCGCTTGCGCTAGGCGCACCGCGTTGACGCGCGTGGCGGGCAAGGTCGGCCAGTCACGCCGCGCGCCGCTCACGCAGCCGGCGAACACGCGCACGTCGTCGCAAAAATTCTGCACCGCGCAACCGCTGGCGAGCACGTTGTCGAGCGTCGTGGAGGGGCGAAACGGCGCCAGCACGACCATACCGTCTTGCTCGACGATACCCATCGGCGCGACGTGCGGCTCGCCTGCGGCCGAGCAGGTCGTGACGATGGTTTCGTAGATCACGGCTTCACCTTGCGGCCCGCATGCAGGGTCGGGCCGGCCTTCTTCTGTGTGCTCAAGTCTTGCTGCGCGCGCTCCGTCGCCACGCCCCAGTCCAACTCTTGGTCCTGGGTGTAACGCTTGCCGAGTTGCCAAGCGATCTGAGCGCGCGCCAGCTCCACGCCGAGGTAGAACGCGTGCGGTGCATCGTGCTCGACGCGCAAGGCCGGAAACAGATCGTATGGATCGGTCGCCGTATGCAGGCCGTCGCGGTTATACACGTGCACGCCTTGCGCACTCACTTGAATGCGGAAGCTCGGGTCTTTGATGGCTGCCGCAAGCTGCGCGATCTCTTCCGCCGTGTCGGGATGCGGCTTGCGCGCGTGGGTGGTCAGCAGTGCCTCGCTGTAGCCTTTCGGTAGACTGGTTGCCGCGCGCGCGGCGTACATGATGCGCCTGGCGAGGTCGGCCTCGCGCACGGCACGCCGGGCGTGCGGGCTCACCTCAGTGGTCAGCACGGCGCCGATACCGAGCTCCGAAATGATTCCGAACAGCACGGCGTTGATTCCCGTGGTGTCGGCTTCGGTCAACTCGGTCAAGTTGCCCACGCCCATCATGATCTCGATATCGGGAAAGCGCCTGCGCAACTCGGCGTAGCGCTCTAGCGAGCGCGTGAAGCCGAAGTGGATCGGATCCAAGATCGAGTCGGCGATGAACGCGCGGCCGCGCGCGCGCATGGTTTCGATCGCGCGCGCCAGCGAGTCGCCGTCTTCCGGTTCGTTGGGAATCAGCACCGGTGTCGCCGCGACCTCGTCGGCGATCCAGAGGGTGTCCGCCTTCAGACTCAGGAGATAGTCCGCCCCGGCGCGACCGCCGCGCAGCAACTCGTCGGTCTGCATCGAATCGACGCTGACCGCGTAGCCGTGCCCTTTGAGCGCGCGGATCGCCTCTTCCAGATGCGGGAAGGGCGTGTCCGGCAGGCAGCCCAGGTCGATGACATCTGCCCCGTCGTGCCGGTATTTGTGCGCGCGGCGCAGGATGCCGGCAACGTCGAGCTGCGGCGCCTCGACGATCTCGGCAAAAATCTTCACGTCGTGGCGGGTCAGATCCGCGGCTTGCGCCCGCTTGCCGAAGTGTTCCGGCAGATCCTTGAGTTCTTCCGGGCCACGCGAAACCGGCACCCCGTAGTGCCGGGACAACGCGTCTAAGTCGCCGCGGCAGCGGCCGGGGACCATGATGCGCGTGGCGCGGCCGCGATCGAGGACACGGCGTTGAATCATGTCGGCGGTCATCAAGCCGGCGACGCTGACGCCGATGTTCAGCACCTCATAGGAGAAGGGCGTGGGCTGCATCGCCGCCAGCACCTTGCGCAGACTCTGGTCCGCAAGCTTCCCCGTAAGAAACAGGATGTGCTCGGTCGCCACCCCTCGGCGAGAGCTAGTCCATCAAGCCGGCGAACAGCGCCGTGCTCAAGTAGCGCTCGCCGAACGAGGGAATGATGGTGACGATCAGCTTGCCGGCGTTCTCTTCCCGCTTGGCCACTTGTAGCGCCGCCCACATCGCCGCGCCGGAGGAGATTCCCACCAGCAGGCCTTCTTCCTTCGCCATGCGGCGCGCGATGTCGAACGCGTCATCGTTCTTAACCCGCACGATCTCGTCGTAGATCTTGGTATTCAACACCTGCGGCACGAAACCCGCGCCGATGCCTTGTATCGGATGCGGACCTTTCTGCCCGCCCGACAGAATCGGAGACGCGTCCGGCTCGACCGCCACGCAACGGAAGGAAGGCTTGCGCGCCTTCAAGGTTTCGCCCACGCCGGTGATGGTGCCGCCGGTACCGATACCCGACACGAGAATGTCGGCCTTGCCGTCGGTGTCGCGCCAAATCTCCTCGGCGGTGGTCTTGCGATGGATGTCGGGGTTGGCCGGATTCTTGAATTGCTGCGGCATGATGTACTTGTTCGGATCCGAGGCAACCAAATCTTCGGCT
>CAZILI010000360.1:0-4515 GCA_964539965.1 uncultured Burkholderiales bacterium
CCGCGATCCAACAGCAGACGCACCCAACGTACGGGCATGGCAAAGTAGTCTCCTGGGGCGTCGGCGAAGAACGTGAGTACGCCGACCAATCTTCCCTGTCGGTCTATCAGCGCTCCACCGCTTTGCCCAACTTTGAACGAGGCATCGGTTTGGATCACTTTGGCCCCGTCATAGGGATGCAAGGCATTGATCGTACCCTCCGCGACGTTGACTTCGGCACCTACAAGACCGACGGCCATGACGTGGTCCCCCACTCTTGGCTCAACGGCGGGTTCGGCGAGTTCGAACGGCTCGAAGTCGCTGCCCTCGACTTGCAGAAGGCAAAGGTCGTGCTCGACATCCTCGACCATGCGGGTCACCGGCCAGCGGTGTCCATGGCCCAAGATTTCAATGTGGTGCGCGTTTTGCGTACCGTGACAACTGGTGACGAACTTTCCTTTTCCCACTGCAATCGCGGAGCCCATCGCCATTTTGCGCGGACCATAGATTGTTCGGACACTGGCGATGCTGTTTGTGGCGCGCGCACTGAGGGAGTCGTTGGATTTCGAGGCCTCGGCGACGGTCGGCAAGGCAATGCAAACGATGAGCGCCAGACCGGGAAGCAGTAACGTTGCGATTTTCATGGTTCAATCTCCACAAGTGGTAGACACGCGCGCCTATCCGTCTCGGGCCGGCGCATGAGGTAGAGATTGCCGATCTAACTGTTGCACACCCGTTGCACATCCATGACGGACTCGCTTTTTTTGGGCGTCATCACGTTGCTCGGCTCGCCACCGAGTCATCGCCCAGCGGTTCCGGTAAGCCGCCGCTCGAGCACCGTACCCTCGACTCACTTTCTATTGGTCGAGACCCATCGCCTCGAAGCAAAGCGCAGCCGCGGTTCGGAACGCTTTCTCCGAAGATCTTATGTTTACGGTGACGGATCAAAAGGTTAGAAACCTGAAGTCGCAAAGTGCGACTTCAAGTTGGGAGGGCAGCGCTAGCACCATGGCGTCATCGTAGCCACCTCGGTACTCAGAAACCTTGACGCTGATGTTCGCAGCGGCCTCTTCAACGGGACTTGGGCTGTCGTTGCTCAGGTTTCGACAGACGCTTGCCGATCCGCGGAAAACACGTGGGCGGCGTCGCTGCCTGCTAAGCAGATGTGTTGGGACCAGCCGGTACCTGGCCGAGCTTGAGCGGCCTTCGATGGCGAGTGCGAGTAGCGTTCGAGCCACCCAACTCTGGACGCTCGCCGACGCCGGCTTTCTTGTTCAACGAGGCTACAGCTTCGGGAGCGAGGCGCGGTAACTTCTAGCCGGATGAATGACCGCAAAGCGGACTGCCGTCTAATGCGCCGCACTATGCGACTTACACAATGGGTCTTTGAGATTCCGGCCGCAAGCCCTCAAGACGATGCCGTTAGCTACTCGCCTGATTCAACCGTTGCAGCGCTGACGCATCGAGTTTGAGTTGAACTCCCACGATCAGCGTCTGTAGCTGCTCAAGCGTGGTAGCACTGGCGATCGGCGCAGTAATGCTCGGCCGCGCCAACAGCCACGCCAGCGCGGCAAGGATGCGCATGCCTCGCCCGTTCAGATACTTTTTCAACCCTCCGCCGCGCGCGCTCTTCGACAGATCCGCCTCGGAGCGGCGGACTCACAGACGTGCCTCTTCGCCTGCCGCCGGCTGAGTGCTGGCCCGAACTCGAGAAATCGGCGCGGGGGCTTTTACATGCGCCACGCCCTCTTTAGCAGAGTAGAGGCGAAGCTCGGCCAAATAGCGAGTCACCGCGTCCATTTCCAACCGTGTTCCAGCCAGGCCAACGTGACCGTCCGGGCGCAACAGGTAGAAGCATTGGCCCGAGATCCCGGCTCGCGCCAGTTCTTTGTCGTTGCTTGCGTCCGACGGGATGACGTACGTCTTGACCAAGGGGTCTAGTTCGCTGCTGGGTGCCAATTGGCCGACCACGAGCAGGTTGAAGCACGTATCGTCGAGCTTCTCGAACAGATCTTCCACCAGACCACTTTCGCGTAGCTTGAGCTGCAGCCACGGAAAGCGGTCGCCGGCTTGCGGCGCAGTTTCGGGCAAACCCGCCAGCGTCCGCGACAGCGGACTGCGGCGATAACGAATTCCGATCTGAGAGAGCAGCCGGAAGAATTTGCGCTGCACACGTTGGCGGCGCATCGCAATACGCGCGACGTTGCCCATGATCTTGGTGCGGAAGAACGCGGCGAGCGTCGTGTCGGCAACCACCAGGCCGAAGGCCCGATCGGTGCCACGCAGCAGCGCTTGCGCAACGGGCAGGCGCTCGGCCTCGTAAGAATCGAGCAATGCCGCATCCGCTTCTCCATTGACGACCAACGCGAGTTTCCACGCCAAATTGTAGGCGTCTTGCAGACCGGTGTTCATCCCTTGCGCGCCCATCGGACTATGGATGTGTGCGGCGTCGCCCAGCAGGAAGCAACGCCCATCGCGGAAACGCGATGCATGCCGATGCTGAATACGGTAGGTGGAAAACCAACTGCAAGAGTGGAAGGCGAGTTTGGCGCCAGCCTCCTGGCGTACGTGGGGAATGACGCCGTCGAATGTAAGGTCTTCCCTGTCGCGCAAGTGCGCGGGCAGGATGCCGATCACACGCCAACGATCTTTGCCGCGGATCGGGAAGAACAGATGAAAGCCCTTCTTCCACAGGTAAACGTTGAGTTCGCCTTGTTTCATGTCGCCGGTGGCCACGGTATCGGCGACGAAAAACACGTGCTCATACGGTGCGCCCGGAAAAGTGATGCCGCACATTTCGCGAACTGGACTGCGCGAGCCGTCGCAGCCGGCGACCCATGCGGTGGTGATGGTGCGCTTGCTGCCGTCGGGTTGCTTCAGCGTTACGGCGACGTGGTCAGGATGTTGTTCCAGGCCGACGAGTTCAATGTTCCACTGCACCGCAACGCCCCATTCGCGCAGCTTCTCGCCCATGATGCGTTCATTGTCGTCCTGGCCGAGCATCAGCACGAAAGGAAATGGACTCAAACCTTTGCCGATCTCACTTACCGGAACGCGCGCCATGTGCCGCGCCGCCGCCCAGATATTGGCGCCCCCGGTATTGTGACCAAGGTCGATCGCTTGTTGCGCAATGCCGAGCTTGGCGTAGATCTCCAGCGTGCGCGCTTGCACACCCATCGCCCGGGTCTGTTGCGCCGGGCCGCTGTGGCGGTCGATGATCATGGCGCGTATGCCGTGGCGCCCGAGTTGATTCGCTAACATCAAGCCGGTGGGGCCGGCGCCTACGATGAGGATATCGGTATCGAAAGTACTCATGGTGAATTTACTCCTGTGGTTGCGATTCGGTGGATGAGATGTCTGCCGACAAACAGGCGAACAATTCGTCTGCGCTGTTGAAATCAAAGTGGCGTCCCGAACTCATATTCTCCAACCGGCCGGCGATCCGCTCGCGGTGAGGAGTCGCGTCGCGGCGCAGTTTGAGGACTTAGCTGCGGTTGCTCGGAAAGTTCGATAAGGAATTGAGAGTCATGGCGAACCTCCACTACATGGATGACACAGGCGCAAGCGTACTGGCGGGGTGCACCGAAGTCGTCAGGATTCGGTCGGGATTCGGTCTGGATTTGCTCGTTGCCCCCTCCGGTTGCTTGGCGCGATACCAACTCGCGTACAGCGCCGGCAAGAACAGCAAGGTCAACATGGTAGCGACGAACAACCCGCCCATGATCGCCCACGCCATCGGACCCCAGAACGTCGAGCCAGTGAGCGGAATCATCGCCAGGATCGCCGCCAATGCCGTCAGCATGATCGGCCGAAACCGCCGCACGGCTGATTCGACGATCGCCGTCCACAGATCGAAGCCGCGCGCCAGGTCCTGATCAATCTGCACGACTAGAATCACCGAGTTGCGGATGATCATGCCCCCGAGCGCGATAACGCCGAGCATGGCGACGAAGCCGAACGGAATCTGGAAGCTCGCCAGAATCGCCGCCACGCCGATCAAACCCAGCGGTGCGGTCAACAGCACCAACAACATTTTCTTGATGTCCTGAAGCTGCATCATCAACAACAGCAGTACGACGACCAGCAGCAACGGCATCACCGCGAAGATAGAGCGCTGCGCGGTGGCACTCGACTCCTGCGATCCGCCGACCTCGATCGCGTAGCCGATCGGCAGCGTGCGCGCTAGCTCGTCGATGTGCGTTTGCAGCGCCGCGGTCACGTCCGGCGCTTCGGCGCCCGTGACGTCCGCACGCACCAGGATCGTAGGCACTCGGTTGCGCCGCCACGTCACGCTTTCTTCGCTTTGCAGGTTCAGCCTGGCGATTTGCGACAGCGCGACGAACTTGCCGCTCGGCAAATACACTTTGGCGTCTTTCAGATTGTTAAGATCGGTGCGCTCCGCATCGACCAGGCGCGCGATGACATCGATGCCTTTATCGCGTTCGCGGAACTGTGTGATGGCGAGACCCGAAAGCGAAGTCTGCAGCGCATCGGCGACTTCTTTCGACGTCGCCCCGAGTGCTCGTGCTTTGTCCT
>CAZILI010000361.1:0-2831 GCA_964539965.1 uncultured Burkholderiales bacterium
CGCTCATCAAGGCGGGCGGCGACTTGCCCAAACGATACGATCTCACGAGCCTGCGCATACTCGGCACCGTCGGAGAACCCATCAATCCCGAGGCCTGGATGTGGTACCACGAGGTCGTGGGCGGCGCGCGTTGCCCGATCGTCGACACCTGGTGGCAAACCGAAACCGGCGGCCACATGATTACGCCGCTGCCGGGCGCGACGCCGACCAAGCCCGGATCGGCCACTTTGCCGCTGCCGGGGATCATCGCCGATGTCGTCGACGAGACAGGTCAGCCCGTCGGCAAGGGCCGCGGCGGCATCTTGGTGATCAAGCGGCCGTGGCCGTCGATGCTGCGCACTATCTGGGGCGATCCGGAGCGCTTCAAGAAGACCTATTACCCGCAAGACTTCCACGGCAAGTACTACTTGGCCGGCGACGGCGCTACCGTCGACGAAGACGGCTACTTCCGCATCATGGGCCGCATCGACGACGTGCTCAACGTGTCCGGCCATCGCTTGGGCACGATGGAAATCGAATCCGCGCTGGTCGCCAATTCCAAGCTGGTTGCCGAGGCGGCCGTGGTGGGCCGGCCCGACGATCTCACCGGTGAGGCGATCGTTGCCTTCGTCGTCACCAAGGGCCCGCGCCCGCAAGGCGAGGAAGCCAGGCGCGTGGCGCAAGAGCTGCGCGAATGGGTGGCGAAAGAGATCGGCCCGATCGCGCGACCGAAGGACATTCGCTTCGGCGACAACCTGCCCAAGACGCGTTCGGGCAAGATCATGCGCCGCTTGCTGCGCTCCATCGCCAAGGGCGAGGAAATCGTGCAAGACGTGTCGACCTTGGAGAATCCCGCGATCTTGGAGCAGCTGAAATCGCGCGAGTGAGGCGAGCGGGATGCGCTAGTACCCAACCGGGTAAGTATACTGAAAGGCAATCCACAAGGGCGCTCTAGGCATATACCCCGATCAGTTAAGCAGGTTCTCGCCATGCCGGCCGTGTGAGGCGAGCCGGTAGCCGTTGCGCCCGCTCTTCTTGACCTCGTACATGGCAGCATCGGCGCGCGCCACCAGCGCGTGGATGTCGCTGCCGTCCTGCGGGAACAGGCTCACGCCGATGCTGGCGTGCACTTCCAGCCGCCGATCGCCATGCTCGACGCTCTCGGACAGCGCGATCAGTAGCTTTTCTGCAACCGCCGTCGCGCCGCCTACGCCGGCAATGTTGTCGAGCAAAACCGCGAACTCATCGCCTCCGATTCGCGCCACCGCGTCGCCTTCGCGCACGCAAGCTTTGATGCGCTTTGCCGTTATTTGCAGCAGCCGGTCGCCCACCGCATGGCCATAGGTGTCGTTGATGGGCTTGAAGCCGTCTAAGTCGACGAACAGCAGCCCGAGCCGCCTATCCTCGGACAGCGCGCGCTGCAAAGCGGCAGCGCAACGCTCCTCGAATGCGCCGCGGTTCGGCAATTGTGTGAGGGCGTCGTGCTCGGCGAGGAATTGTAACCGTCGTTCGTACTCTTTTTGCACGGAGATGTCGTTGAATACGCCGACGTAGTGCGAGGTGTTGCCCAGGTCGTCGCGCACTGCGCTCATGCTCAACATTTCCGGAAACGCTTCGCCATTCTTGCGCTTGTCCCAAATCTCTCCCTGCCAATGGCCGTTCTTCTTGACCTCTTTCCAGATCGAACGCAGCGTGGCCTTGTCGTTGTGCCGCGACATCGGATAACGCGGCCGTTGGCCGACTATCTCGTCTTCGCTGAAGCCGGTGATGTTGCAAAACGCGGGGTTGACCGACACGATGTAGCGGCGCGGGTCCATGATGAAAACCGCCTCAGCCATATGCGCCATGGCGTTGGCCGCAATGCGCAATTCGCGCTCCGCCTTGAGCCGCTCGCTCACGTCGCGAATCACCGCCAGATTGGCGGGCCGGTTTTTCCATTCGGTGGGACTATAGTCGATCTCGACTTGGATGATGTGGCCGTCGCGATGGCGTATTTCGCGCGGCAAGGGCTCGTCGGACAGGGCCGACGCGGCGGACAGCGAGCCGACGTGAGTCGGTGGCGAGTGAAAGAGATCGGCGAAACTCGTGCCCCGCAATTCTTGCGCCGACTTGCCCGTCATGTGCTCCGCCTTGCTGTTTGCGGCGAGGACAGTGCCGGCTTTCTGATCGACCACGACGAACGCGTCGTTGGCGGAATTGAATACGGTGCGGTACTGCTCTTCTGATTGGCGGATGCCTTGTATGATGCGCCAAGACAGGTACGCGCCGAGCAGGATGAGCAGGATGAGGATGGCCGCGGTCACGATGAATAGCACCCGCGTGACCCAGCGCGCGGCCTCGCCGAGAGTGTCTGTGAAGGCGGCTTCAAGCGGGCGTACCGCGGCGTTCACCGCTTCGATTTCGCGCAGCAGGGTGTCGATCCGGTCAGCCGATGGGGCGACGGATTCGACCTCGTGCTGCAGGTCTGCCGTCAGGCGCACGAGCCGTAGAATGAGCGCGTCGCCGCGCGTCCAGTAGTCTATGGCGCGCGCCATGTGCGGCAACCCCGCACAGCAGCGAAACAAGCGGATCAGGCCGGAAATATCGTCCGGGTGATTGCCTCCGGCGAGGAAGCCTTGCTCCGCGACGGCGTAGTCGAACGCCGGCTTCTCAAGCTCGAGCCGCGCGCTTCGATCACCGAGCGGGACGGCGAGCGCCGAGCGGGCTTGGGCGAGATAGTTAGGGTTGCCGCTCTCGCCGTAGCGGCGTAGCTGAAACACGGCATCGCGCTGCGCTTTGGACCACAAGCCCTCGCCCGTGACGTAGCTGCGCACCGCGCCTTGAATCTCGAGTGCGACGAACGTAAGCGCAAG
>CAZILI010000361.1:2841-4498 GCA_964539965.1 uncultured Burkholderiales bacterium
GAAATGCCGACGAAAATGACCAGCACCGGTAGCAGCTTGCGTTGCAGACGAGGCCCAGTAGGGCGATTCTTCATCATGCGCGATGCCGTGGATGGACATGCCGACTCCGACTACGCGGCGCGCTGGCGCTCCCATTCGAGCGCCGCGGGCGCCGCCGGCGAGCGGTAGTCTTCCATATCGCTCGCTAACAGGCAATGATCCAAGGTCATCTTCATGTACTCGTAGCTTCTGAGGATGCAAGAGCGCAACAGCGAGATGCCACGCGTGGTGGGATTGTTGCCCATGATGGTGCAGATGATATCCAGCGCTTCCCACGGATGGGTGTCATCGTACTGGGCGTGCATCTTCAGCCACTTCATCGCCTTCTTGCGTACGCTCGGATCGAAGCTGTTCTCGTAAGTATCCTGGGAGCACACCAAACACGACCACTCGCCGGTGGCGCCTTCGATAGCGTAGTTGGTGGCCGCCATGCTGGCCGGCAGACTGTCGCGTTCGCAGGTGTGCCAGCACCAATGGCTGAGCGCTTGCGCAGCCGACGGCGCAGATCCGTAGATCAATTCCTCTCGGCTCACGCCGCTCGCGAGCGCCCACTCTACCCAGTACTCGGCGTGACCCTGCTCGACCCGGATATTGCGGATGAGGTAGGTGCGCGCCATGTCATGGCCACGCGTGCGCCCGTACTGAACCTTGAGCAGGCTGAGCGCCATGTATTGGGGAAACTGCTCTATGACGGGAAATACCCCAACCATGAAATTGCGGATCGCGCGTGGCGATAGCTTCGCTTCGCGCATGAGCATGAACAAGTCGTGCTCTACCACGCGCCGTTTGGCTTCTGCGCATTCCTGCACCAACGATTGTGCCCACAGCGGATAACTGGTTAGTTCGCGCAGCGAACCCACCCTAACGAATTCATCGTTCATCAACGGACGACTCCTTGCGACTGAAGAGATGAAAGAAAAAAACGGGAATCTTTTTGCCGAGAGCTTAGCGGGCCGGCGGCGCTAGAACCATCGATGACAAAAGTTAACGATTCGCTCCGACCAGGGTCGGCGACAGCTCGGTCAGGGGTGGCGAAAGTGGGCGCCGGAAAAGTGCCCTAACTGGGGTATACCCCGGAACGCTAAGCCTGGACTTGGCTGCGGAGCACCTACCGCACGGGGTAGGAGGGAGCCTATGCGTCGGAGAAGGCGAACAGATCGAACACAGTGGTTTGCTCGATCAGTTTGGTCGCGCGCACGCGGGCGATCGAGTCGCGCTGTTCGATCTTGTACTCGCGCCCTTCCTTGAAGGTTTCGCGCGCGGCCAGCACGTAGGGAGGCTGCTTCAGCGCCTCTACCGCGGGCAGCATGAGACCGTCTTGCTTCTTCACCATCGGTCCGGTCGCCGGCTCGAGCATGATGGGCGCAGCGGTCGGGGCGATGAGTTGCAGCCCGATTTCGATTTCTTGCGCATCGTTGGTTTGCACCCAGCGCACGGCGGCCACATTCCACGACGGCTGATCGGGAAATTTCACACCGATCACCTCGCCCACGGCCACGGCTGGCTCGCCCTTGGGAGAGGTGCGCAGCGCCAGCCCACTCGCGCTTTGGTTCATGATCTCGCTGTTTACCATGACTGGCAAAAACGGATGATGCTCTTCCCGCTCTTTATGGCGGGA
>CAZILI010000362.1:0-4478 GCA_964539965.1 uncultured Burkholderiales bacterium
GCGCACGCCGGCATTTCTGGCAACCAAGCCGCGACCCACCGGTGTCGTGTCCGCACCACTCATGGATCCGGAAGACACGGTGTCGGAAGCACTGGCGGCGCTGGGCAGCGGACCGACGCACATCGCCGGCCGCTCCAATCGCATCGCTGCCTTCGTTCTCCACCGCCTGCTGCCGCGCCGGCGGTTGGTCTAGTTGATGAGTCGGACGACGCGGGCGATGTACGAGCAGCGCAGCTAGCGGTGATAGGAGCGTCATGAATCCCAGATCAATGCAGAGTAGCGGACGCCGGCTACACACCATGGCGATCGTTCTTGCCGGCGTCGTAGCCTATGTCGCCCCGCTTCGCGCGCCGGCGGCGGACACGAAACCCACCGTGCTCTATATCGTAGCCGACGACCTCGGTTGGAAGGACGTCGGATTTCACGGCTCCGATATCAAGACACCGAACATTGACGCGCTCGCCGCCGGCGGCGCACGGTTGGAACAATTCTACGCGCAGCCGATGTGCACACCCACGCGGGCGAGCCTGATGACGGGCCGGTATCCGTTCCGCTACGGGCTGCAAACCCTCGTCATTCCGGCGCCCTCCACCTACGGCCTGCCAACCGACGAGGGGTTGTTGCCGCAAGCGCTCAAGGAGGCCGGCTACACGACCGCCATCATCGGCAAATGGCACCTGGGCCACGGCGACAAGAAGTATTGGCCGCGGCAGCGTGGATTCGACCATCAGTACGGCCCGCTGATCGGTGAGATCGACTACTTCACCCACGAGGAGCACCACGTGGTGGACTGGTACCGGAACAATGAAGTCCTCCACGAGGAGGGCTATTCGACGACCTTGATCGGCAACGAAGCCGTGAAGTTCATCGGCGAGCACGATGCCACGAAGCCCCTCTACCTGTATCTGACCTTCAATGCGCCGCACACGCCGTACCAGGCAACGCCGGAATATCTCGACCGCTACAAGCACATCACTGAGCCGACGCGCCGTGCGTATGCAGCGATGATCACCGCCATGGACGACCAGATCGGCCGCGTCCTCGCCGCGCTCGACAAGCGGAGCATGCGATCGAACACGCTCGTCGTCTTCCAACGCGACAACGGCGGCACCCGAGATGCCAAGTTTGCCGGCTCCATAACCGACATGTCCAAAGTGGTCGTTCCGTGCGACAACGGCCCCTATCGCGAGGGCAAGGGCACTCTCTACGAGGGTGGCACGCGCGTCGTCGCGCTAGCCAACTGGCCTGGTCATATCAAAGCCGGCAGCACGGTGAACGAGATGATCCACGTGGTGGACATGTACCCGACGATCATCGGCCTTGCCGGCGCGCAACTCGGAAAGAACAAGCCGCTTGATGGCCTCGATGTCTGGCCGACGATCAGCGAAGGCAAGCCCTCGCCGCGCTCGGAGATCGTCTACAACATTGAGCCGTTCCGCGCCGGCATCCGCCAGGGCAACTGGAAGCTCGTCTGGCGCACCGTGCTGCCTTCTTCCGTAGAGCTTTACGACATCGCTCGCGACCCTTCAGAAGAGAACAACGTCGCCGCGCAGAATCCGGAGAAGGTCGCCGCCCTGCAGAAGCGAGCGAACGAGCTGGCCGCCGCATCTGCCAAGCCGCTGCTTCTGCAGGCGGAATTTCAGGCCATACGCACCCGGCTCTCAATGCCGCCGGCGTTCCCGGGCGAGGACCTGGAGTTCAACGAGGAGCCGTGAGGAGCCGAGCTGTCCTGCGAAGACCCAAGGAAGCAGCCTCGCACGAAGAAAGGCGCGGGCAGCGGCGTTGGAAACAGCGGTCCCCCGCAAATGACACGCCTCTGCAGCCGGACCACGCTGGCGGCGGCGGTCGCGGCCCGGACTTTGGATCGTTCAGGCTACCCGAGCCCGGCGAATCGCCTGGCGGAGAATGGGATCGGGCGATTTCGACGCTGAGGGCCGGCTTTGCAATACCGATCCCCCGGCGTTTGGCGGAGCGGCAACCGTGGCAAATGCCGATCCCCCGGCTTTGGGCGCACGCCCGCGGCTTTGAAACAGAGAATCCCCCGAACTATTTCGCTCCGCCAGACCTTGTAACCGCACTCCCCCGAAAAATCGTCGCGGCCGCGGAGCGTGGGCGCGACATTTGCGAGTTTGGCCCGGCTCGCGGCCTCGTCGGTGGGCGTCAAACGGGCGTTGCGCGACAAGTCGTTCTTTTTGAAGGCACGATCCCCCGGCGCCGCGCTCGCTCGCGGCGTTTGAAATACCAATCCCCCGGCGCGCGCGAAGCGCTTCGACGAGTTTGCACGCCGGCGCGAAACCAAATAGGCAGGGCAAACGAAAGCGCGACGCAAATGCCGAGATTGGGACCGCGAGCGCGAGCCGAGATTGGCGCCAGCGTACTGGCGGCGGCGGCAGCTACCGGGGCCGCTGGTGCGGACGAGTCACTGGCGCGGTTTGCAGCCGTGCATGAGCGCTATGCGAAGGCACAGGAACGGGTCGCTCAAAGGGAACGGCAACTCGCGGCCGCACAGCAAGAGTTGCAGCGCCGCTGCGACGTCTTGTGGAGACAGACCCTGCATCTCATCGTGGCTCTGGTGATGGTTGGACAGCCCAGGATGCAACCGTTCCGCCGGCTCGGAGCTCCTTCGCCTTCGGTGCTGCAGCGCCTTGCCGCCGCGAAGCGCGCCGCCAGCGTGCTGAAACTGGCCGCTGCCGCGCGTCGCATGTACGCAAGATCGGAGACGGTTGTCGAGGCTGCCGAGGGTGCCGCGCTAGCGGCGGCGGCGGTTCAAGACGGCATCCTGTCCTTGCGCGCCCCCGAAGCGGCATTGAGCGATGCTCGCGCGGCGCGAGATGCAATCGGCCGGCAATGGGACCTCCGCCTCGGCTCGCTGCGCCACGCCGCCGCGGCGGCAGACTACGTAGAGAGTCCGGGGCTGCACCGCGCGCTGTTCCGCGCCGCCAACCGTCACCCGTCGATGGACCGCCGCAAGCGCCCGGCGAAGAAGGGGTAGCGGCATGGAGCCGGCGATTGCGCCGGAGGGTACACTTTGACATCCCCGGACGAGCCCCGATTGTTATCCGGGGTACTCGAGGTGAGTACACGATTTGGTGCGCACTCAATCGGAGGGTGCCACACTGCTCGACGCTCGGCCGTGGCATGCAACTGGCAGCAATCGGCGGCGTGGAAGCGCGTGCACGCAAGCCGAGATTGCTAGACCAAGTACGCGAGGCGCTTCGCATTCAGCACTACAGCTACCGAACCGAAGAAGTGTATCTCGCTTGGATACGGCGCTACATCCTGTTCCATAACAAGCGTCATCCGCTGGAGATGGGACCGGCCGAGATCACGGCTTTTCTCACTTCGCTGGCGGTGGAGGGCAAGGTCAGCGCCTCGACTCAGAACCAGGCGTTGGCGGCGTTGCTCTTCCTCTATCAGCAAGTTCTGGAGTGTGAGGTCGGTTGGTTGGACGACATCGTGCGTGCCAAGCGACCGAAGCGGCTGCCGGTGGTTCTCACGCGCCAAGAGGTGCAGACTTTATTCCACAAGCTTGATGGTGTGGCTTGGATAGGTTCGATGCTCTTGTACGGCAGCGGCTTGCGCGTGCTCGAGTGTTTGCGCCTGCGGGTGAAGGATCTCGATTTCGAGCGCCATGAGATCGTGGTGCGCGAGGGCAAGGGTGACAAGGATCGCGTCACAATGCTGCCATCGGGAGTGGTCGACCGGCTCACGCGTCATCTCGAGCGCGTTCAGAAGCTGCACGCCCAGGACCTAGCCAAGGGAATGGGGCGAGTGTTGTTGCCAACGGCGCTGGCGCGCAAATATCCGAATGCGGACCGTGAGTGGCATTGGCAATGGGTCTTCCCTGCCACCGTCATCTCGGTTGACCCGCGCAGCGGCGAGCGGCTACGGCATCACCTGCACGAGTCCGTGTTGCAGCGCGCCGTACGTGACGCGAGGCGGGCGGCGCGCATTGCAAAGCCAGTCACTCCGCACACCTTGAGGCACTGTTTCGCAACGCACCTGTTGGAGGACGGCTACGATATTCGCACGGTCCAAGAGCTTCTCGGGCATCAGGACGTGTCGACCACGCAGGTCTATACCCACGTTCTTAACCGCGGCGGACGCGGCGTAAAAAGCCCCGCCGACCGTTTGGACTGAGGGAAACCTGCGCGGGAGGCGCTAGCAAGTCCACCCCGCTTGCTAACACCACTCAAGTGTCGCTTGCGCAAGTGCTTCGCAAAGCTCATAACTGATTGAGAAAATGATCACTGAACGAAATGAAGTGCCGCCGACAACCCGCGCGCCCGGAGCGTGGTCTGACGGATTTTTTCAGGCGGCTAATTGGCGTTCGGCTTGAGGGGAGTATGACAGCTGGGAGGTTGCTGCTTGTAGGAGTCCTCGCAACATCGTCGGCCAGCCCTCCAACGGCGCAGGCATCCACACCCGTCCCAACCCCAACCCAAGTCGGCTGTCACGACGTAACGCTGGATCAAACG
>CAZILI010000363.1:0-4462 GCA_964539965.1 uncultured Burkholderiales bacterium
GCACCAATTGAGCGCCGAAGCGGCCTGTTTCATGTCGGTGACGACCGGTGCCAGCAGGTGCGGGATGCCTTCGTAGACAGACAGCTCGAGCATCTTCGGGTCGATGAGGATGAGTCGAATCTGAGCCGGTGAGCTCTTGTACAGCAGGCTCAAGATCATGGCGTTGATCGCCACCGACTTGCCGGAGCCGGTGGTCCCCGCGACCAGCAGATGCGGCATCTTGGCCAGATCGGCCACCACGGGGTAGCCCGCGATGTCCTTGCCCAACGCCAGGGTGAGGGGCGAACCCATGTCGGCATAGACCTTCGAGCTCAATATCTCGGCCAGACGCACGATCTGGCGCTTGGGGTTCGGAATCTCCAGACCCATCGCGCTCTTGCCCGGAATGCTCTCCACCACCCGTATGCTCGCCACCGACAGAGAGCGCGCCAGGTCTTTGACCAAGTTGACGATCTGTGCACCCTTGACGCCGACCGCGGGCTCGACTTCGTAGCGCGTTACCACGGGCCCGGGATAAGCCGCCAGCACCTTCACCTGCACGTTGAAATCCATGAGCTTGCGCTCGATCAGGCGCGAGGTGTATTCGAGCGTCTCCGGGCTCATCGCTTCGATTCGCGCCTCCGGCGCGTCGAGCAAATGTAGCGGCGGCAATGGCGAATCAGGCATGTCGGAGAACAGCGGAACCTGCTTCTCTTGCACCACTCGCGAAGACTTGACGATCTCCGCCGGAGGCGCGATCAAGACGGGCTCTTGTGTCTCCATCACCTTGCGCGCTTCGCTGACCGTGTATTCACGCTCCGTGGTCGCCACCACGCCCGCCTTGCGATCACGCCACGCCTGATAGCGCCGGATCGAGAGGATGGCGAGCTGCTCGAGTCCGGCGCCGAGCTTTTCTGCGAGCTTGAGCCAGGAGAACCCGGTGAAGAGGCTAAACCCGACCAGCACCAAGACCAGCAGCAGAACCGTGGTACCGGCGTAGCCAAAGGTAGCGGAAAGCCCGCTCGCGACAGCGCCGCCGAGCGCGCCCCCCACTCCGGCCGGCAGCTCGCTCGCAACACCTTGAAAGCGCAACGCCTCGAATCCCGAGCTGGCGATCAACAATACGGCAAAGCCGATACCCGCCACCAGCGCCGAGCGCCGGTCGATGAGATCGGTGGTCTCTATGCGACGGTAGCCGCGCAGAATAGCCACACCGGCCAGCGCGATCCACCACCACGCCGATATGCCGAGCAGGTAAAGCAGCACGTCCGACAACCAGGCGCCGAACGCACCGCCCGCATTGTGAGGAAGCGGGTTGGTCGCCGTACGCGAAAAGCCGGCGTCGCCTTTGTCATAGGTCGCGAGCACCATCGCCAGATACAGTCCCAGGGCCACCAGCACGAGCCACCATGCCTCTCGCACGAGTCGGGCAAGCTTGGGCGACATCGGCTCGAGCCGTGCCGGCTCGCGCTCTTGTTTGGAAAGGCTGGCCATGCAAATCGAATCCGCGTTGCGTCGATGGCGCGATTATAGGCGGTTTACCTTTCGAATCTCTGCGCCCCGCGCCTTCGCGCAGGCAGCTCGCTTCTCTTGTTGTTCCTCGACAACGCCTCCATTTAACGGGAAAATTCGTCTTCGATTGCCAACTCGCGCCCGGAAGACCAGCGCCGATGACCGACAAGCACAGCCGCCTTCTGATCCTGGGTTCAGGCCCCGCGGGCTATACCGCTGCGGTGTATGCCGCCCGCGCAAACCTGAAACCCGTGCTCATCACCGGACTCGCGCAGGGCGGCCAGTTGATGACCACGACCGATGTCGACAACTGGCCGGCGGACGCCATGGGCGTGCAAGGGCCCGAGTTGATGGAGCGATTTCAAAAGCACGCCGAGCGTTTCGGCACCGAAATCATCTTCGATCACATCCACACGGCGCAACTTAAGGAGACGCCGATCACCTTGATCGGCGATTCGGCACGCTACACCTGCCAGGCGCTGATCATCGCAACCGGCGCTTCGGCAAAGTACTTGGGCCTCGCCTCCGAGCAGGCTTTCATGGGCAAGGGCGTGTCGGGGTGCGCAACCTGCGACGGCTTTTTCTACAAGGGACAAGAGGTCGCGGTGGTGGGCGGCGGCAACACCGCGGTGGAGGAGGCGCTGTATCTGAGCAACATCGCTAAGAGTGTCACAGTCGTGCATCGCCGTGACAAGTTTCGCGCCGAGCCCATCATGGTCGACAAGCTGATGGAGAAGACTCGCAGCGGCAACGTCACAGTGCAGTGGAATCACACCTTGGACGAAGTCCTGGGCGACAAGACGGGCGTCACCGGAATTCGCACCAAGAGCACCCTCGATGGCTCGGCCAGCGAACTGGCCCTCAAGGGCGTCTTTATCGCGATCGGCCATACGCCCAACACGCAGATCTTCGAGGGGCAGTTGCAAATGCAGGGCGGCTACATCGTCACCCGAGGCGGCAATACGGGCAACGCCACTGCGACCAGCGTGCCGGGTGTGTTCGCTGCCGGAGACGTCCAGGATCACGTCTACCGACAGGCCGTCACCAGCGCCGCCTCGGGCTGCATGGCGGCACTCGACGCCCAACGCTATTTGGAAGACGCGCGCTAGCTTTCAACCCGCGCTTCGCATGCCCGAGAGAACCTTGCCATGGCCCTGCCACCCCAACCGGAGCTGCCGCCGGACGATGACTTGGATCTATTTCGTGCCGCCGTTTCGGACGCCAAGCCCGTTGCCGCCAGCGCCCGGGCCCAAATCGATCGGCCTCGGCCGCAACCCGTTCCTCAGCAGCTGCTGAAGGACGAAAAGCGCGTCCTCGCCGAAGCGCTCGAGCATCCGGCGCTGTGGTCCGAGGACATCGAACACAGCGAGGCCTTGTCGTTTCTGCGGCCGGGCCTGCCCCGTCACATCCTGCGGCGCCTGCGCGGCGGAGATTGGGTCGTGCAAGACGAGCTGGATCTGCACGGATTACGCACCGATGAAGCCAAGAGCCGGCTGGCGGCCTTCTTGACCGAGTGCAAAAAGCAACGCTTGCGCTGCGTGCGCATCATCCACGGCAAAGGTTTGCGTTCGAAAAATCGCGAACCCGTTCTCAAGCACAAGGTCCGCCATTGGCTGACGCAGCGCGATGACGTGCTGGCGTTCGTCGAGGCGCGTGCGGTCTCCGGCGGCAGCGGAGCGGTCATGGTGCTACTGAAGTCCGCCGTAAGGTCGGCCGTCGCAACGACGTGACATCCCACTCGAGCGCACGCGCGCGCAGGGTGCTGCTGCTCGCGGTCACGACGACGATCCTCGTTCGCCTGGTGCTCGCCGCGATCACGCCGATGACCGGCGACGAGGCCTACTTCGTCTTGTGGGCGCGGCACCCCGACTACGGCTACTACGATCACCCTCCCATGATCGGTTGGATGTTGAGCGCATTGCTCGCGGTCGGAGACTCCGAGCTTGTCATGCGCATACCGGTCGTCGTCCTCACCGCCGTGATTGCATGGCTCATCTATCGCCTGTTCTCGCACATCGACCAAGAGAAAGCCGCCTGGGCGGCGAGCGCGTTTGCCTTGGCGCCCGTGAATGCGCTCAACGTGCTCGTCACCACCGACACGCCGCTGGTGCTGTTTTGTTTCCTGTCGGTCGCCGCACTGTACGCGGCGCACAAGAGCGAGCGCCCCGCCCACTACGCGCTGGCCGGCGCCGCGCTCGGTCTGGCGTTTCTGTCCAAGTACTTCGCTCTCTTGCTCGGCCTGGCGTACGTGCTGTACTTTGCCATAGCAGCTCGAACACCGGCGCGCTGGCGAGGCTTGGGCATACTGTTGGCATGTACGTTACCCTTCGTCGCGGTCAACTTGTATTGGAACTACCGCCACTGCTGGGCGAACCTCATGTTCAACCTGCTCAATCGCAATCGCGAGGAGACGCTGTCGGGCAAGAAACTCCTAACCTACCTCGTGATGCTGGTCTATCTGGTCACGCCTTGGATCCTTCTCTGGCTTCTGCGCGCGCGCAATGATCTGCGACAGTGGATCGCGCGCGCGGGATTGGGCGTGTACGCCTTTGCGCTCATCGTCCCCTTGATCGTGTTCCTCGCGCTGTCGCTCATCAAGACCATCGGCTTGCATTGGGTGCTCGCCTTCTACCCCTTTCTGTTCGTTTCGATGATCGCTTGGCTCGACGCGGCGCGCCTAACGCGTTGCGTCAAGTTCATGGCCTGGTTTACCGCTGCGCATGTCGTGGCGATCGGCGCGTTCGCCGCCGTGCCATTGGACGCATGGAAGAACCACCGTCAATACGACGGCCTGGTATTTCTGTTGCGCATGCCGGATCTGCTGCGTGCGCTCGAGCCGTTCGAGCGAGACTATCATTTCGCCACCGAAGGCTATACCGCGGCCTCGATACTCACCTACGAGTACCACGGCAAACGCCTCGTGTCGGTGTTCGGGCCCGGCAAACACCACGCACGCCAAGACGACAGCCTG
>CAZILI010000364.1:0-4453 GCA_964539965.1 uncultured Burkholderiales bacterium
GGTGGCGGCCATGGCATAGATCAGTATTCTACTGGCGAGGCCCACATAGAACTCGCCGTCGAACTGTGCGGCCGCGAGCGGCAGCAGCGCCAACATCGGCAGCAGCACGAACAGGGCGAAGAGGGCGCCGCGACCGGCGGCGTGTCTCGCCGGGGCGGGAGAGGAGGGCGGAAAAGCGATCCCGGATTTCATCCGCGGGCGGGAAACAACCCTTGCGGCTTCCAGAACAGCATGGCCGCCATGAGCACGTAGATCAGCATGGAGGCCAGCGCCGGCCCGACGTTGCCGGCTACCTCGGGAGAGAAAGCGCGCTTCAGCAACATCGGAAGAAAGGCGCGGCCGAACGTGTCGACGAAGCCGACTAGCAGTGCACCCACCAACGCGCCGCGAACGGAGCCGATGCCTCCGATCACGATCACCACGAAGGCGAGGATGAGTATGCTCTCGCCCATGCCGACCTCCACCGCCAGTATGGGTCCGAGCATGGCGCCGGCGAGTGCGCACAAGGCGGCGCCCACCGCGAAGATGAGGGTGAACAAGGGGCGCACGCGAACGCCCATGACGCTTGCCATCTCTCGATTCGAGGCGGCGGCGCGAATCCACATACCGGTGCGTGTCTTGACCACCAGCCAATACAAGGCGAGTGCCACGATGAGACCGGCGGCGATGATCGCCAAGCGAAACGCGGGATAATAGAGACCCGGCATCAACTCCACCGCGCCGGACAGCGCAGAGGGCGCATTCAGCAGGATGGGCTGATCGCCCCAAATCATGCGCGTCGTGTCGTTGGCGATGAGGATGACAGCAAAAGTCGCCAGCACTTGGCTCAGATGGTCGCGACGGTACAGGCGCCGTAGCACGCTTGCCTCGAGCGCGGCGCCGACCAGCGCAGTGGCCGCCAGCGCCAGCGGCAACGCGAGCCAGAACGACCCGGTCGCCGCGGTAAGCGTGGCGGTCAGATAGGCGCCGATCATGTACAGCGAGCCGTGCGCAAGGTTGATCATGTCCATGATGCCGAACACTAGAGTCAAGCCGGCCGCCAACAAGAACAACATAAGCCCGAATTGCAGAGCGTTCAGCACTTGCTCGAGGAGAAGGAGAGACGACACGGTTCGCCGAGAGAGTTTGGCGCGGAAAGCGGCTTGTTATGGTCGTTGGCGCGTCGCGGATTTTACCCCAGCCCGCCTGCGTCTCCGGGCGAGCGCGTTACACTTCTGTAACAGTCTTTGGGTTCTTGCCTATAATTGCTCGAATGATCCCCGCCGACTTCATTCAGGCGTTGTTGCAACGCGTTGATATCGTTGAGGTTATCGATCAGCGCGTCACCCTGAGGAAGGCTGGTTCGAACTACGTGGCATGCTGCCCGTTCCACAACGAGAAGACTCCCTCCTTCACGGTAAGCCCGTCCAAGCAGTTCTATTACTGCTTCGGTTGCGGCGCAAAGGGCTCGGCGATCGGCTTCTTGATGGAGCACGGTGGTCTACCTTTCGTCGAGGCGGTGGAGGAATTGGCCGAGCAGGTCGGCATGAGCGTGCCCGACCAGGTTCGCGCCGCCCGCGCACCGGAGGCGGAAGATCGCGAAGATCTCAGTGCGCTGTTGGCGCAAGCCATGGGCTACTACCGCGATGCGCTCAAGCGCGCGCCCGCTGCGATCGAGTATCTCAAGGGGCGAGGCTTGTCGGGGCAGATCGCGGCGCGCTTCGGCGTCGGCTATGCCCCGGACGGATGGCAGAATCTGGCGAGCGTGTTTTCCGACTATCAAGCGCGTTCGCTCGTCGATGCCGGACTCGTCATCGAGGGTGAGGGCAAGCGCTACGACCGCTTTCGCGATCGAATCATGTTTCCCATCGTCAGTCAGCGGGGCGAGGTGATCGGTTTCGGCGGTCGGGTGCTAGGCCAGGGGGAGCCGAAATACCTGAATTCGCCAGAGACCCCGGTGTTCGAGAAAGGGCGTGAGTTGTACGGCTTGCCTCAAGCGGCGAAGGCGATACGCGAGGCGAAGCGGGCGCTGGTGGTCGAAGGCTATATGGACGTGGTGGCGCTGGCGCAGCACGGTGTAGAGTATGCGGTGGCAACACTCGGCACCGCCACTTCGGCGCATCACGTGCAGCGCCTGCTGCGCATGACCGACCAGGTGATTTTTTCCTTCGATGGCGATGCCGCTGGTCGGCGCGCAGCCTGGCGCGCCTTGGAAGTGAGCCTGCCGCTGGTGGCCGACGGCAAGCAGCTCAGTTTTCTTTTCTTGCCGCAAGGCGAGGATCCCGACAGCTTTATCCGCTCGCAAGGCAAGGCCGCGTTCGAGGCTTTGCTCGGCGCGGCGCTTCCGCTTTCGGGCTACTTGCTGAGTGAACTTACGCAGCAGTTCGATCTCAAAACAGAAGAGGGTAAGGCAGCATTTCTGCAGCGGGTAAAACCGCTTCTTAAGATGATCTCGGCTCCGGTACTGAGCCTCATGTTGCGCAAGCGTCTGGCAGATACCGCGGGGCTTACTCGCGAAGAGCTGGATCGCTTGCTTGAGTTGCGCCCGACGCGTTTGACCCCGCCCGCCCCGCCGGCGGCCAAGCGGCCCCCTCGGGTGTCGGCCGCGATGCAACTGGCGGCGCAAGTCATTACCGCGCCCAAGCTGGCGTTGCAGGCCGATTTGGATTGGTCGCCGGGCGAGGATGACGACGCGAGGTTTTTCGCCGACCTGGTTGAAATTTGTCGAGCTGCACCACATCTGGCCAATCTGGCACAACTCGTCGAGCGAATGCGCGGCAGCGAGCACGAGACGAGGTTGACCGCTGCGGCCGACAGAGCATGGCAGTTCGAAGGCTTAAGCGAGGCCGAACGAGAGACCGAGTTTCGCGAGGGCTTGGCGAGGCTCAAGGCCGAGGCGGAACGCCAAACCATGAGCGTACTGATTCAACGGGCCAAAGTAGAGGGACTCACCGAGGACCTCAAGCAGCGGCTGCGCGCCACGCGCGCGTGAGCCAGCGGAAAGACGCGCCTTCCCGCAAGAGGGAAGGTGTTGATACAATAGGAAGTTTTCTCGGCATGAGCGCCCCCACCAGGAAAAAAGACATGGCAAGAGAGACGGCGGTAGAAAAGCATCTACCCGACAACCGGTCCCCAGACACCGAAGCCCAGCGTACTCGGCTGAAGAATCTGATCATGCTGGGCAAGGAGCGCGGCTTCTTGACCTACGCCGAGATTAACGACCACTTGCCCGAAGACATGGTGGACGCCGAGCAGATAGAAAGCGTCATCAGCATGATCAACGACATGGGCATACAGGTCTATGAGGAGGCGCCCGATCAAGAGGTGTTGCTCATGGCCGATGCGGCCGCCACGGTCACCGACGAGGATGTCGTGGAAGAGGCCGAAGCGGCGCTGTCGTCCACCGTCGACTCGGAGTTCGGCCGCACCACCGACCCGGTGCGCATGTACATGCGCGAAATGGGCTCGGTCGAGCTGCTCACGCGAGAAGGCGAGATCGAAATCGCCAAGCGCATCGAAGACGGCCTAAAGCACATGATCCAGGCCATCTCGTCCTGTCCCACCACCATCGCCGAGATTCTCGACATGGCCGACCGCATCGAGCGCGAAGAGATTCGCGTCGACGAGGTCGTGGACGGCTTGATCGACCCCAACGAGGACGAAGTGTTGGCTGAGCTCGAAGCCGGCGGGGAGGCAGACGATGAAGACCTAGAAGAAGAGACCGACGAGGACGAAGACGGCGGGGTGGCTGCGGCCAACCTCGAGCAGCTGAAACAGGACGCGCTCGGGCGCTTTGGCCAGATTCGCCGGCTGTCCAAGCGCATGAAGAAGGTTCTCGCCGAAAAGGGCTCGCGCAGCCGCGCCTACAAGGATTTGCAAGAACAGATTTCGGCCGAACTGATGGGCATACGGTTTTCCGCCAAGACCATCGAGAACCTATGCAACAACGTGCGCTCCCTGGTCGATCGCGTGCGCTACCACGAGCGGCAGATTATGGATCAGTGCGTGCATTCGGCCGGCATGCCGCGCGCTTATTTCATCAAGAATTTCCCCGGCAACGAGATCAATCTGAAATGGGTGGTCGACGAGGCGGCCGCGCGCAAGAACTACAGCAGCGCGCTTAACCGCTACAAGCACGCCATCTTGGAGCAGCAGAGCAAGATCATCGAGCTGCAAAAGTCGGTCGGCATTCCGATTCGCGACCTGAAAGAGATCGCGCGGCAGATGTCGACCGGCGAGGCGCGCGCTCGCCGCGCTAAGCGCGAGATGATCGAAGCGAATCTGCGCTTGGTGATCTCAATCGCCAAGAAGTACACCAATCGCGGTCTGCAGTTCTTGGACCTCATTCAAGAGGGCAACATCGGCCTGATGAAGGCGGTCGACAAGTTCGAATACCGGCGCGGCTACAAGTTCTCGACCTACGCCACCTGGTGGATACGGCAAGCGATCACGCGTTCGATCGCCGATCAGGCGC
>CAZILI010000365.1:0-4451 GCA_964539965.1 uncultured Burkholderiales bacterium
TACGCGGTGTACGCCGCGTAGTAGCCCAGGAAGACCGCCCCCTCCCAGCGCGAGATGGCGCTGTGGGTGAAGAAAATGGGTAGGCAGGCGAAGGCGACCGCCAGCATGACCAGCATGTCGAAGCTCACCATGGCCGGGGCGACCGGCAGGGCGGACGGCGCGACTAGCCCCGAGAATCCCAGCACCCCCAAGATGTTGAACGTGTTGCTGCCGATGACATTGCCGACCGCGATGTCGCGCTGGCCGCGTAACACAGCAAGCAGCGAGGTAGCGACCTCGGGCATGGAGGTGCCGGCCGCGACGATCGTGAGTCCGATCACCAGTTCGCTCACCCCCGCCGCCTTGGCGAATAAGACAGCCGCGTCCACCAGCCAGTCGGCGCCCGTCACCAGCAACGCGAGTCCAGCGACTACCAATAACACCTGAACGACCCAATGCCGATCCCATTGCGACTGCATTTCGAGGTCGCCGTCGTTGCTCGTGTCGCCCCGCGCGAGCGTGCGGCGCGACTGCACGACCAGAAACAAGGTATAGGCGATTAGCAACCCGAACAGAATCGCGGCGTCGCCCCGATCGATCGCCGTGTCGAGCGCGAGCGCAAACAGCAGCAAGCTTGCCGCGATCATGATAGGCACTTCCTGGCGAATGATCTGCCGCGCGACCGAGAGCGGCGCCACCAGCGCGGCCAGACCCAAGATGAAGAGCACGTTGAAGATATTGCTGCCGACCACGTTACCGAGCGCGATATCGACCTTGCCGGCATGCGCCGATTGAACGGACACCGCAAATTCCGGCGAACTAGTGCCGAAGGCGACCACCGTCAGACCGATCGCCAGCGGGGAGATTCCGACCGACGCCGCGGGTTTGCCGGCGCCGCGTACCAGGAGCTCTGCGCCGGCAATCAGCGCCGCCAAGCCTGCCAGAAAGAGGCCCAAGGTCATGCGGTACCACAGTCCGCGACAGCTCGAGACAACTGTATACTATATGGGGTAGTAGCCACAATGCCCTGTCCAGACAAGGCTCTACGCTCCATACTCCCGTGGGAGTGCGAAGCGACGCGGCCGAGGCGCGCGCGCCCAGCCGCTTGAGCGAACCTTCAGAGGTTAGGGCAGGGACATGGGTAGGGGAAAATGAATTGTTTCGATGGTGAGCATTTAGTGAACTGCATACTCGTCGGACTCGACGGCGGCTCGGCCGACGCTCGCGTGCGAGATCTTGCCGACGTCGGAAAGGGGTTGCCATAGCCGAAACGGATTGTCGACGCGGTCGAGCAGCGGCGCCAGGCGAGGATGATGGCGTCGCAACACCTGCGCGAAGCTCGCCTCATCAATCCAATCGAGGCCGGTGCGCGTATAGTTGCGCGCGTTGTAGTGAGTGGTGAACCAAGGGTCCGCCTGCAAGCGGCGGGACGCCATCAATAGGAAGATGCGAAACGCGGTCTCGCCGATGGCGAACCCTGCCGGGCGCGGCTCACAATGCAGTCCGACCATGAGGTCGACGTCATCGATCTGATCGCTATACAGCTCGCGGACTCGCTCGCGGAAGGCGGGATCGAATGCCTCGAAATCATGCAACTTGGGTAGGTGCACGCCTTCGCGGAAGCGGTTGTAGCGCGGCACGCCGCGGCTGCGGTCGCGCAGAATGTCTACCGCCGCCAGGTCGAACGGCGGATCGAGCGGGCTGTTCGCGGCATCGTGCAGCGAGCGAGGAAAGTTGCCCAGGCAGAGCGCGCCGGGCGGTTGCACGGCGAGGGAATAGAACCAATCGTCGAGGCTCGAAGCCGACGCGGTGAGCAGCGAGCGAGTGTGCTCGAGGATCGCCTCGCGCAGCGGGATAGCCGGCGCCGCCACGGCGCGCTGGCGCTCGCTATACAAGTCGATCGTGTCTGGCAGCAGCGAGTGCATGCGATACACCGCGACGAACTCCTCGGTGACGGAGTAGGGCACGCCGTAGTCTTTGCACTTCGAGCCCGGAATACCGCGCAGAAACTCCCATTTGATCCAGTGCAAACCGGGGGTGTCGCGTAGTATCTGATGGGCGCGCTTGCCGGCGATGCCCCACCAGGCGGTATGCATGCCCTTCTCCATTGCCGGATGGGCAAGTAGAGCAGGGGTCCATTCGAGCATATGGATCTTGGCGATCACGGCGGCGTTGATGAGCCGCGCGGTGGCAAACAACCTCTCCTCGTTCCAGCACGGGTACTCGCCCCGCAGCGCGCTGCAGATGGCGTTGTGCTCCAAAGCGAACAGGCGGTGCAGCAGACTCAAGCCTACCCACCAATTGTCGGTGACGCCGGAAAGCTCTTTGGGCGAAGGGTCCTGAGCATTGCTGTTTCGAAAGGGGAGCAAGCCGTCGGGCAGATCGAATTCCGCCCGATCGGATAGCCGCAGCGCCGCAACGGTGTCGTGCCGGCTGCCGTACAGTTGAGACGCGTCCCACCAGTGGGTCTCACGGTTGAGAAAGGTCGGCGTGCTCGAGCCGTCTGTGGGGCGCGTCGGATCGGGCGGCGTGTGCGGCACCCGCAATGCCGGGAGCGCGCCTTTGGGATGCTTGCGCGGATATAGCTCGAAAAAGGTCGAGTTGGTGTCTTGTCCGTGGCGAAACCAGTCGTGCACCATGAACTGGATCCACGCGGCCATCAGCAGATTGAGATGCCCGGCCGGTTGAAACGTCTCGCGCGTAAACAGCTCGCGGCTCACCAGCCGCGGGTCGGGCGTGAGCAGCCGAGAAGAAGTTTCGGCGACGCAAGCGGCGGGCGGAAAATTTCGCCCGAAGCGCGTCATGGCCGCACCGGAGCGCGGCGCGTGCGGACAGGTAAACGCGCCGTTGGCCGAACGGCCGAAGCTGTCCGGCGCTGGCGGTGTGGTGGGCGGCGGCGGCACGGCAGGCAGCCACTCGGCGTCGAACAAGTTGAGGGCGCGCAGCTTGGAGCGGATGATGATGAGATTGAGCACGCCCAATAGCGGGGGCAACTTGTGCCACGGCAGATAGCGCCGGTTGAACCACTCCGCGAAAGACCAGACCGGTCGTAAGGCAAGCCGACTAATCTTGCTCATTCGCCTCGCGCAAGGCCGGCTTGATGGCAGCGTGGATGGCCGAGCGCAGTCGCGCCGGCGACACGGGTTTGTGCAGCAGACGGTAGCCGCTGGCCTGCGCTTCGCGCAGCCGATCCGGACCGGTGTCGCCGGTTATCAGGATTGCGGGGATGTCGCGCCCCGCGCATCGATGCATAAGCTCGATCGCCTGCGTGCCGGTAGCGTTCTCGCGCAAGCGATAGTCGGCCACGATGAGCTCCGGCATCGCCCCTTGCTCGATCAGTTTGGCCGCTTCCGCGCCAGAGCCTGCGGTCAGCACTTCACATCCCCACTGCGACAGCAGCACTTGCATGCTCTCGCGAATCGCGCCCTCGTCGTCGATCACCACGATACGGGTGCCGCTTAGAGAGTACGAGCGCTTGACCGGCGGCAGCGGCTCGACCGTTGCCGGCAGCGCCTCGCTCAGCGGCACGTCGAGCACGAACACCGAGCCGCGCCCGAGGCGTGAGCGAAGCTCGAGGCGGCAGCCGAGCAAACTCACCAAGCGGCGAACGATCGCCAAACCTAGGCCGAGGCCCTTGGTGCGATCACGCTCCGGGTTCTCCAACTGATAGAACTCATCGAAGACTCGGTCGCGCTCTCGCTCGGGAATGCCGGGACCGGTGTCCCACGCCTCGACTCGCAACCGCGCGCCGCGGCGTCGGCAAGCCACCAGCACGCCGCCCTGACGCGTGTAGCGCACGGCGTTGGAGACGAGATTGCGCAAGATGCGTTGCAGCAGAATCGCGTCGCTATGTACGGTCAGCGAACAGCTGCGCACAGAGAAGCGCAGGTTCTTTTCGGTCGCGACGGGCCCGAAATCGGCCTTGATGCGATCGAGCAAGCCTTGAATGGCGACGCCCGCGGGCTTGGGCTGAACCACGCCAGCGTCGAGCTTGCTGATGTCGAGCAGCGCGTTGAAAAGCTCGTCCAGCGCGCGCACCGAGGACTGCATATTGTCGACGATGCGGCGGACCTCGGGATAGTAGATCTTCTCCGAAAGGGCACCCACCAGCAGCCCGAGCGCATGCAAAGGCTGGCGCAGGTCGTGGCTTGCCGAAGCTAAGAAACGCGCGCGCGACAGCGCCGCGCTCTCGGCCGCCTCGCGGGCCAATTCAGCGGCGGCCTTCTGCTTGATGAGTTCCTCCACCAGGTGCGACTTCTGGATATTGGCTGCCTCGGCGTCGCTACGCGCCTGCTCGGCCGCGGCTTTCTGTTCGGTCAGGGCCTCCACCAGCCGCGACTTCTGCGCGTTGGCCTCTTGCGCTTGATCGCGCGCCGCTTCGGCGGCCCGCTTCTGCTGCTGAAGCTCGTGCACGAGGTCGGCATTCTTTTAGCCGATGTCCAACATATCAACGAAGCGCCGATGCAAAGTCC
>CAZILI010000366.1:0-4447 GCA_964539965.1 uncultured Burkholderiales bacterium
CTCGGCGATTGCGACGTGATCATCGAGTCGGTGGCCGAGCGCCTGGACATCAAGCAGTCACTGTACGAAAAGATCGCCCCGCACGTGAACGAGCATGCGATCGTGGCGAGCAACACCTCGGGTTTGTCTATCACCAGCTTGGCGGGCGCGCTGCCGCAGGCGTTGCGTCCGCGCTTCTGTGGCGTGCATTTTTTCAATCCGCCGCGCTACATGCATTTGGTCGAGATCATTCCCCACGCCGGCACGCAGCCCGCCATTGTCGACCAGCTCGAGACCTTTCTCACCACCACTTTGGGCAAGGGCGTGGTGCGCGCCAAGGACACGCCGAATTTCATCGCCAACCGGGTGGGCATTTTCTCGATGCTGGCAACCATGCATCATTGCGAGCGTTTGCGCCTAGGTTTCGATGAAGTCGACGCGCTGACCGGCCCCGCGATTGGACGGCCGAAGAGCGCCACCTTCCGCACCGCGGATGTGGTGGGCCTAGACACCATGGCGCACGTTATCCATACCATGCGCGACAACTTGGCAGACGATCCGTGGCAGCCGTTGTACCAGGTGCCGGCGGTCATGCGCGCGCTTATCGACAAGGGCGCGCTCGGCCAGAAGACGCGCGCCGGCTTTTATCGCAAGACCGGCAAGGACATCGAAGTGCTCGATGTCGCGAGTCAAGACTATCGTTTGTCGGGCGCGGAAGCGAAGCCCGCGGTCGCCGAACTGCTGAAGATTAGGGAGCCGGCGGAGCAGTTCGCTAAGCTGCGCGCGAGCAGCGAGCCGCAAGCCCAGTTTCTCTGGGCGTGCTTTCGCGACGTTTTCCACTACTGCGCGGTGCATTTGGACAGCATCGCTGAGAATGCGCGCGATGTCGATTTGGCGATCCGCTGGGGTTTTGGCTGGAAACACGGCCCGTTCGAAACCTGGCAGGCCGCCGGCTGGCAGCAAGTCGCGCAATGGATCGGCGAGGACATCGCGGCCGGCAAGGCGCTCGCTAAAGTAGCGCTTCCCGCATGGGTGACCGATGCCGGCAGAAGCGGCGTACACAGTACACAAGGCGCCTGGTCGGCGCGCAGCCGCAGCTATCAGGCGCGCTCGACCCTACCGATCTATGCGCGCCAACCCTTTCCCGATCGACTCGTCGGGGAGCCTGCGGCCGGCGGGACCACCCTATTCGAGACCGATGCGGTGCGCTGCTGGAGCACGGGCGACGACATCGCCGTGTTGAGCTTCAAATCGAAGATGCACGCGATCGGGCGCGACGTGCTGGAGGGCACCTTGCAAGCCATCGAGACGGCCGAGCAAGACTGCAAGGCGCTGGTGATCTGGCACGACGAACCGCCGTTCTCGGTCGGCGCCAATCTGTCGGGCTCGGGCGGCGCGCCCAAGGAGGGCAAGCGTTCGGCGGTCGGCTCCATGCTCAAGAAGTTCAAGCGTAAGGTCGAGAGCGCGGCATTGAAAGCGGCGCATCGGCTGAACGTAGCCGACAAGCTCATGGCCGGTCGGCTCGCCGAGGTGGAAGAGACCGTCGCGCTGTTTCAAGAAACCACCCAGGCGCTCAAGTACTCGATGATCCCCACCGTCGCTGCGGTCGACGGCATGGCGCTCGGGGGCGGCTGCGAGTACGTGATGCACGCCGACCGAGCGGTGGCAACACTCGAGTCCTATATCGGGTTGGTCGAGGCCGGCGTCGGCCTGCTGCCCGCCGGCGGCGGATGCAAGGAGTTCGCCCTGCGCGCCGCGCAGGAGGCCAAGGGCGGCGAGATCATGAATCATCTCAAGCATTATTTTCAGAACGTCGCGATGGCGCAGGTGTCGAAGAGCGGGGAGCACGCGCGCGAGCTTGGCTACTTGCGCCCCTGCGACCGCATCGTCATGCATCGCTTCGAGTTGCTGCACGTCGCCAAGGCCGAAGCGAACGCGCTGGCCGAGGCGGGCTACCGACCGGCGTTGCCGGCGAAGGCGATTCCCGTGGCCGGCAGCACGGGCATCGCCATGATCCAGATGATGCTCGTCAACATGCGCGACGGCGGCTTCATCTCCGAGCACGACTTCTTCATCGCGAGCAAGATCGCGCACGTCATGTGCGGCGGAGACGTCGAGCCCGGCAGCACGGTGGACGAAGAGTGGCTGTTGCACCTGGAGCGCCAGGCGTTCATCGAGTTGGCCGCCACCGAGAAGACCCAGGAGCGCATCGCCCACATGCTCAAGACCGGCAAGCCGCTCAGAAATTGACCGAGGCACCCATGACTCAACCAATGCAAGACGCCTACATCGTTGCCGCTTGCCGCACGCCGGTGGGCCGCGCGCCGCGAGGCGTGTTCCGCACGACCCGCCCCGACGACTTGCTCGCGCACGTGATCCGCGGCGTGATGGCGCGCGCGCCCGGGCTGGATCCGAGCCTGGTCGCCGATGTCGTGGTCGGCTGCGCCATCCCCGAGGCCGAGCAGGGCATGAACGTGGCGCGCATCGGCCTGCTGCTGGCCGGCTTGCCGAATTCCGTTCCCGGCATGACGGTGAACCGTTTTTGCGCCTCGGGTCTGCAAGCGGTCGCGATCGCCGCCGACCGTATCCGCACCGGCGCGGCGGAGGTGATGATCGCCGCCGGCACCGAGACGATGAGCCTGATTCCAATGGGCGGGCACAAGCTGGCGGTGAACCCGGCCGTCTTCGCCGGCAACGAGAGTGTGGGCATCGCCTACGGCATGGGGCTCACCGCCGAGCGGGTGGCGCAGCAATGGAAAGTGAGCCGCGAAGATCAGGACACGTTCGCGCTGGCGAGCCACCAGAAGGCGATCAAAGCCACCGAAAGCGGCGAGTTCGAGGAGATCTTGCCCTACACGGTGCGCACGCGGGTGCCCGACCTCGCGAGCGAGATCGTGCTGGAAAAACCGCGCGAGGTGAGCCGCGACGAAGGTCCGCGCGCGGATACTTCGCTCGAGGCGTTGGCGAAACTGCGACCGGTATTCGCGGCCAAAGGCTCGGTGACCGCCGGCAACAGTTCACAAACCAGCGACGGTGCGGGTGCCGTGCTGCTGGTGAGCGAGAGGATACTCAGCGCGCACAACTTGAAGCCGTTGGCGCGCTTCGCCGGCTTCGCCGTCGCCGGAGTGCCGCCCGAGATCATGGGCATCGGGCCGATCGAGGCCATTCCCAAGGCGCTCAAGCTAGCTGGCGTGAGGCAGGACGACTTGCAGTGGATCGAGTTGAACGAGGCGTTCGCCGCGCAGTCGCTCGCCGTCATCCGAGAGTTGAACCTGGACGTTGACAGAATCAATCCGCTCGGCGGGGCGATCGCGCTCGGCCATCCGCTGGGTGCGACCGGCGCCATCCGCACCGCAACCATCGTGCACGGCCTGCGCCGCCGCAAGCTGAAGTACGGCATGGTGAGCATGTGTATCGGCACCGGCATGGGCGCGGCGGGCATCTTCGAAGCGCTTTGATAGGAGACGACGAGTGAGAAAGCTGATCGCGTGGGTGAGCGTGCTGTGGCTGATCGCGGGCGCGGCATTGGCTGCCGAAGTGGCCGGCGTCAAACTGGCCGACACGGTTTCCGTGGAAGGAAAAGACCTCAAGTTGAACGGCGCGGGCGTGCGCACGCGCTTGCTGTTCAAAGTGTACGTCGGCGCCCTCTATCTGGCGCAGCGCGAAACCAGCGCCGCCGGCGCCCTGTCCGACGCGGGTCCGAAGCGGGTGGCGTTGCATGTCATGCGCGATCTGAAGGCCGAGCAAATGTCGGGCGCGCTCAACGAAGGGCTGACGGCCAACAACAGCGCTGCCGAATTGGCGCAGCTGGATGCCAAGGCGAAGGAATTCACCCAGCTCATGAATTCGATCGGCTCGGCGAAGAAGGGCACCGTGATCGACCTCGACTTTCTGCCCGGCAAGGGCACCCAAGTTACGGTCGACGGGCAAAGCAAGGGCACGATCGCCGGGGACGACTTCGGTCGCGCCCTGCTCAAGGTATGGCTCGGCGACAAGCCGGTCGAAGACTCCCTCAAGAAGGCCATGCTAGGCGGCTAGTCGAGCGGCGGCCCAGCGCGCCGGACGCCCCCCGCGCGTTGCATTGAAAGCGAGGTCGGCTATCCCCATATGCGGGGAAGTCACGGGTGCGATGGGCGCACCCTACCAAAGGAGTACGGCATGACCGAGACGCTTCCCGTCAAGAGCAGCGTGGACATGGAGTCGTATATCAAGCTCACGCACCTCATCTACGCGCTGCACAGCGCCTCGCTGGCGATTGGCATACTGACCTCCGCCTTCGTCGTCGGCGCGTTCCTGTTCGGCATACCCTCGCTCGTCGCCGTGGTGCTCAACTATGCCAAGCGCGCCGAAGTGCAGGGCACGTTTCTGGAAAGCCACTTCCGCTGGCAGATCCGGACCTTTTGGTTCGCGGCGCTGTGGTGCGTGGTCGGCCTGATCCTGTTCGTTCCGCTGTTTCTGACGATCATCT
>CAZILI010000367.1:0-4436 GCA_964539965.1 uncultured Burkholderiales bacterium
TCCGATGCGACGTTGGTACCGACGGTGGACTTGAAGGTCGCCACACCCCGCAGCGGATAGTTGACCGAGGCCGCCAAGGCTGCGGCAGCCGCGGCCTCGCTCGCGCTCGCTTCGAAGTGAACACCGAGTTCGGCCAGCACATCGCGCGCATCGCCGAGCACGTCCATGAGATGGGAGACGGGCGCTCCTTGGTAGCCGGTGACATAGGCGACGCCGGACTCCAGCAGCGCCTTGGTGACGGCCAATATGCCTTCACCGCGAAATACCTCGCCTTCGCCCAAACGAAGCTGCTTGACCTCCTCGACGAAAGAGCGCTCTGCCATCTTTCGCTACCGGTTCATCGCATGCGGCGATAGCCGTCCGGCAAAAGAGATCTCATCGCGCCGGCGGTCTGCGCCGTCGGTGGCCTCGCTACTGATTCCCTCGCCCGATGGCGATGGGTCGAATGGGCGAGCCGGCCGCGCCTTGCTCACGCAACGGCAGCACCATGGTGCACGACGTCCACACGCGGTCGTTCGCCAACTCGCCGAGCTTCATGCTCTCGAGGTGATGAATACCCGATTGAGCGATCATGTGATGATGAACCGCGAACGGCAGGCCCGCCGGGGTGCCGGCGGCCGGTCCGGCTTTGCCTTGCAGCATGCCCTCCGGCACCGGATCGATGAAAGGCGTATCCAGGCCGATCGCAACGATGCGCCGCTTGCTGAGAAACTGCGCCGCATCGTACGCCAATCCGGGCGCCATCGAGTAGTAAACCTTGTCGTTGTCGGGATCTTGCCAACCGTCACCCCAACCCGTGTAGATGTACACGACATCACCGGGCAGGATGCCCCGCTCGGCAAGCCCTTGCGCTTTGATCATCTCCTGAATGTGCTGCGCGGAGACGACCTGGCCGGCCTTCATGGCGCTGCCTCCGCCGACATGCTTCTTCGCATCGAGCAAGACAGCCGTAGTCACAATGGGAGGCGCTTTCTCGATGCCCAGCTTGAGCAGGGGCGAGTCAGGTGTCGGCTTAACGTCCTGCTGACCAAATCCGCCGTAGTACATCACGCGCTCGAGCGGAAACGGCGCCTTTCCGTCCCAGGGGTCTTTCATCATCGCGAAGTGACCTAGGGCATCCATCTGTGTCCCTTGGGCCCCCGGCTCCGCGCCTGCCTCGAGTTGCTCGCCGTTGAACGCATGCGCCGTGCCGGGCAAACCGCCCGTCGGCTTGTACTTCTGCGTGTAGGGACCGCTGAACGGACTCTTGGGCATGGTGTTGGAGCGCGGATGAGATAGCTCATAGGCCTTTGCTCCTTCCGATCCCAAATGCCAGGCGCAGCGCGCCCAGGTACCGGCCCCTAGGGCGTTGGCCATGCCACGCTCGTCGCCGGCCGGCCAAGGCGGGGCGGGCACAGCCTTAGCGGCGCGATTCAGCACGTCGGTCGGCTCGGCGGCGTGACCCGACGCGGCTGCATACGCCGCTAACAAGAAAGTCAGAACCGAATTCCCGAGAAATCTCTGCGCCGTCATCATCGCTATTTCCTCCAAGAAAAGTTGTCACGACCGGTGTTCGCCGGAACATCGGTCTTTTGTTGTTCGAATCCGCGCTCCTATTGTATCTGTAGCGCCTGCGTCATGCCCTCCCCCGCTCTGTAACCAACTGCGGTCCGCGCAACTGTTACACTGCAGCCGGTTCGCGCACTGATTTGCAATCCAAGAACATGAAAGGAGCTATTCCGACAATGAAATGCACTATCTCGTTGAGAGCTTGTTTAGCTCTTCTCCTCTTGCTGTACGGCGGCTTCGCCGGCATCGGCGCACTCGCGCAAGAGACGACTACGTTGAAGGCGGTCAACGCTTTTCAGGAAGGCACCTATTTCGCCCGCCACTTCGAGCGCTTCGTGAAGAAGGTGAACGAGGAAGGCAAAGGCATCCTGCAGATCAACTATGTCGGCGGCCCGAAGGCGATTCCCACCATGGAGCAGGGCGCGGCGTTACGCAACGGGGTGGTCGATCTCGCCAATACCTCGACCTCGTTTCTGGCAAGCGTCGCCCCAGAAGGACTGGCGCTCAACTACGCCACCCTACCCTGGGCCGAACTGCGCAAGAATGGCTCGCTCGAATACTTGAACAAGGCCCTGCAAGAGCGTGGCCTGTACTACTTCGCCCGCACCGGGGATGGCGTGCCCTACCATATCTACCTCAACAAGAAGATCGAAAAGCCTGACTTGAGCGGACTCAAGATCCGCATTGCGCCGGTGTACAGAGACTTCTTCCAAAGGCTCGGGGCAACGGTGGTGCAGGTCGCGCCGGGCGAGGTCTATACCGCGCTCGAGCGTGGCGTCGTGGACGGATACGGCTGGCCCTTGATCGGCATTTTTGACTTGGGCTGGCAAGACAAGACCAAGTACCGGCTCGAACCCGGTTTCTACAACGTCGAGCTGGGCATCGTATTCAGCGCCAAGTCATGGGCTCGACTTACGGCTCAGCAGAAGCAGTTCCTAGAGAAGCAAGCCGCTTGGGTGGAGAGCCTGAATGCGGAGATGGCGAGCGTGGATGGCCCCGCCGAGGTGAAGCGCCAGAAGGAAACCGGTATTGAAATCATCCAACTAAGCGAGGAAGACGCCAAGCGCTTCCAGCAGATCGCGCTGGAAGCGGGTTGGGGCATGGTGTCCAGCGCCAGTCCCGGCCATGCCGGCAAGCTTCGCGAGCTGATGACCACGCGCCGGTGAGGCGCAACACCGCGCATAGCCGGGGACGGTCTTGTATGCCGCGCTGATGCGCCTGTGCGGCGGCCTTGCCGCCGCACTGGTCGCGCTGATCGCGCTCGCCGTGAGCTACGACGTCGTGGCGCGAAATCTCGGCTGGGGCAATCTGCCTTGGGTGCTTGAGATCACGGAATATGCGCTGCCGTTGGGAACGCTGTTCGCGGCGCCGTGGCTCATGTACACCAACCAGCACGTTCGCCTCGATCTGCTGGAAACTGCGCTCAGCGCACCCGCGCGCCGCCGGCTTGCGCGCTGGTCGGCGGCGATTGGCCTTGTCGTGAGCCTGGTGTTTGTCTGGCACTCGATTGCGGTGGTCGTCGACGCCTATCGTGCGAAAGCCATCGTGTTGAAGACACTCTCCTTTCCTGAGTGGTGGCTGTTTACCCCCCTACCCTTCGCCTTTACTCTGCTGGCGCTGGAGTGCGGGCGACGGCTCGTCGCGCGCCTGGACGGCACGACGAAATGATCTGGTCACTGACCCTGCTACTGCTGTTTTCCGCCCTCATGGTTCTGCTGCTCTCGGGCCTGCCGGCGGGGTTCGCGTTTCTCGCCATCAACGTGGTCGGCGCGCTGGTTTATTTGGGAGGCGATGCGGGATTGCTGCAAATCGTGCGCAACGCCGTCGCTTCGATCACCAATTTCTCGCTCACGCCGATCCCGCTGTTCGTGCTCATGGGGGAAGTACTTTTTCACACCGGGTTGGCCATGAAAGCCATCGATGCATTCGACCGCATCATCTGGCGCATGCCCGGACGCCTATCTGTCGTGGCGGTCGTGTCGGGAACGGTGTTTTCGGCCATTTCCGGTTCGACCATCGCGACCACTGCGTTGCTCGGCAGCCTGCTTCTGCCCGAGATGCTGCGGCGAGGCTATCAACCGCGCCTCGCCATGGGGCCGATCATGGCGATCGGCGGCGTCGACATGCTGATCCCCCCGTCGGCGCTTACCGTGCTGTTCGGGACCCTCGCGACGATTCCCGTGTCGGGCTTACTGATCGCCGGGATCGTGCCGGGCGTGCTGCTTTCGGTGGCGTTCGTCGCCTACATCATCATCCGCGCAAGTCTCAATCCCGCGCTGGCGCCCACCTTCGAACACGTTCCGGCAAAGGGCTGGGCGCGCTGGCGGCTGCTGGTCGTCCACGTAACTCCCCTGGTGCTGATCTTCACCCTGGTCGTGCTATCCATGTCCGCGGGTTGGGCAACTCCCACCGAATCGGCCGCGATCGGCGCAGTAGTGACGGTCTTGGTGTGCCTCGTCTACCGCGCGCTGTCTTGGACGAACTTGGTTCAAGCCCTGACCGGAACGGCCGCCATCACCGGCGCCATACTATTCATCATCATCGGGGCGACGACCTTTTCGCAGATTCTCTCTTTTTCCGGCGCCACCAACGGACTAGTAGAGGCCGTACGCGGCGTCGGTTCGCCTTGGCCGGTGCTGATCTTGATGATGATCGTCTTGCTATTGCTCGGTTGTTTCGTCGATCAAGTGAGCATGATGCTCATCACCTTGCCGTTCTTCATGCCGCTAGTGGAGCACTTCGGTTGGAACACACTTTGGTTCGGCGTGTTGTTCTTGATTTGCATGCAACTGGGTTTGCTCACCCCGCCATTCGGCATGCTCTTGTTCACCATGCGAGGCGTGGCGCCGCGTGAAATCCCTACCGTGGAGATCTTCCACGCGGTGAAG
>CAZILI010000368.1:0-4410 GCA_964539965.1 uncultured Burkholderiales bacterium
CTGGTGATGCTGCTCACCTCGTTGTTGGCGCTCGGCGGCCGGGCGGCGTACCTGCAGGGAATGAACAATGACTTCTTGCAGCGCAAGGGCGAGGCGCGTTACAGCCGGGTCATCGAGCTGCCGGCCAATCGCGGCATGGTCACCGATCGAAACGGCGAGCCGCTCGCCATCAGTACGCCGGTCGAGTCGGTGTGGGCGAGTCCACCGGACGTGAGCGTGACCCTAGCGCAATCCAAGCGCTTGGCGCGGCTGTTGGAACTCGATCCGGGCGAATTGAACAAGCGGCTCACCGAAAGACAGCGCAGCTTCGTCTACCTCAAGCGCCAAATCCCGCCCGCGCTCGCCGCCGACGTGATGGCGCTGCAAGTGCCCGGCGTATGGCTGCGGCGCGAATACCGTCGCTATTACCCGGCGGCGGAAGTGATGGCGCATTGGGTCGGCTTTACCGGCGTGGACGACATCGGCCAGGAAGGCATGGAGCTGGTTCACCAGCGCTTGCTCGCGGGCGCGCCCGGCGCCAAGCGCGTGATCAAGGATGCGGCCGGACACATCATCGAAGACGTCGAGAGCATACGGCTGCCGCAGGATGGAAGAACGCTCGCTCTGGCGGTCGATAGCAAGATTCAATACCTCGCGCATCGTGAGCTGAAGGCCGGCGCGCGCGAGCACCGCGCCAAGGCCGGCTCCATCGTGGTGATCGATTGCAAGACCGGCGAAATCCTGGCCCTGGCCAGCGTGCCCGACTACAACCCCAACAACCGCGAGCGTCTACAGCCCGAGCAGATCCGCAATCGACCCGTCACCGATGTGTTCGAGCCGGGCTCGACGTTGAAGCCGTTCACCGTCGCCATCGCGCTGGAAGTCGGCGCCGTTCTGCCCGGCACGCGCATTCAGACCGCGCCGGGTCGCCTGACGGTGGGCGACCGCACCATCCGCGACGCCCACCCGCACGGCGAACTCACGGTGAGCGAGGTGATCCAAAAATCGAGCAACGTGGGCGCGGCCAAGATCGCGCTGGACTTGCCCAAGCAAGCGATGTGGACGACCTTCGATAAAGTCGGCTTCGGCGCTCCGCCGAACGCAGGATTCCCGGGCGAGGCGAGCGGACGCTTGCGTCCGTACGCCAGTTGGCGACCGATCGAGCAGGCGACCATGTCGTACGGCCACGGCATTTCGGTGAGCCTGTTGCAGTTGGCGCGTGCCTATACGACCTTCGCAACCGGGGGCGAGCTGCTCTCGTTGTCGGGGACCAAGCTCGATCGGCCCAAACCCGCCGTGCGCGTACTGTCGCGCGAGACGGCACACGCTGTGACCGAGATGTTGGAAATGGCGGTGCAGCCCGGCGGCACGGCACCGAAGGCGCAAGTTCCCGGCTATCGCGTGGCCGGCAAGACCGGCACGGCGCACAAGCAAGTCGGGGGAGGCTACGCACACGACCGCTACGTTTCTTCTTTTGTCGGCTTCGCGCCCGTGTCCGATCCCAAGCTGTTGGTTGCCGTGATGATCGACGAGCCGGGTGGCGGCCAATATTACGGCGGAACGGTCGCCGCACCCATCTTCTCCAAGGTAATGGGCGAGACACTGCGCATGCTGGGTGTCGTCCCGGATGCGCCGCTCAAAGAATGGCAGGCGCCGGTCGAGCGTACTACCGACGTGAAAGAGGAAGTGTGAGAGCAGCAAGACGTGGATGAATGGCGTCAAGCGTTGGATTCGTTGCGGGGTCAGGGCGTGACCGTGGCCCGCCTTACCGCCGACAGTAGGCGGGTAGTGCCCGGTGCAGTGTTTGCCGCTTATCCGGGCGAGCGCGCCGATGGACGCAGCTACATCTCCCAAGCGGTGGCGAGCGGCGCCGCCGCCGTGTTATGGGAGCGCGAGAGCTTCGATTGGGACACGCGCTGGCGCGTGCCCAACGCCGGCCTCACCGCGCTCAAGCGCCAGGTAGGCCATATCGCCGACCAAGTCTACGGCGAGCCCTCCACGCGCTTGAGCGTGCTCGGGGTCACCGGCACCAACGGCAAGACCTCAGTGACCCAATGGCTAGCGCAGTGTCTCGCGCGCTTAGGCAAGACCGCGGCGGTGATGGGGACGATCGGAAACGGCTTGTTCGGGGCGCTCACCGCCAGCCGCAATACCACGACCGATGCGATCGAGCTGCAAGAGCAATTGGCAGCCTACGTGAAGGCGGGCGCCGAGTTCGTGGCCATGGAGGTCTCCTCGCACGGACTAGACCAAGCCCGCGTCAACGGCACGCGCTTTCGCGCCGCCCTGTTTACCAATTTGTCGCGTGATCATCTGGATTACCACGGCACGATGCAGCGCTATGCGGAGGCCAAGTACCGCTTGTTCGAGTCGCCGGGACTGCAATCAGCGGTATTCAACCTAGATGACCCAATCGGCCGAGCTTTTGCCGCCAAATTGGCAGGATCGGGTGTGAGACTCATCGGCTACGGTTTTTCGGCCGCGCCTGCGGCGAACGTTTCCATGCTCCACGCCGCCGACATCGCGCTCGGCCCCGACGGGATCGCCTTCGACGTGCGCTCGCCGTGGGGCCGCGCGCGCGTGCGCTCGGGCGTGGTCGGGCGATTTAACGCCGCCAATCTGCTCGCGGTGCTCGGCGGGCTGCTGGCGAGCGGGGTCGCGTTTGATCGCGCGGTCGAGGCGATCGCCCACGTGACACCGGTAGCCGGACGGCTCGAGCGGGTCGGCGGCGGCGAGAAACCGCTGGCGCTGGTCGACTACGCGCATTCGCCAGACGGCTTGGAGAAGGCGCTCGGCGCGGCGCGCGAATTGAACGGGCCGGGCGGCAAGCTGATATGCGTATTCGGCTGCGGCGGCGATCGCGATCGCGGCAAGCGTCCCCTCATGGGGGAGATCGCCGAGCGGCTCGCCGACGTCGTGATTCTCACCAGCGACAATCCGCGCAGCGAAGACCCGCACGCCATCATTGAAGAAATCCGGGCCGGCATGCGCGGCCCAGCGCAGGTCGTCGTCGATCGCGCGCAGGCGATCGCCGGCGCGATCACTTGCGCGCGCGCGGGCGACGTGGTGCTGATCGCGGGTAAGGGGCACGAGGACTATCAAGACGTGGCGGGGACCCGCGCGCCTTTCAGCGACGCGGCGGTGGCAAGACAGGCGCTGCAGGCATGATGAGCTTGAGCGAAGCGGCGCAGGCGCTGGCAGGCAGCGTGACCGGCAGCGATGCGCGCTTCACCGGCGTCAGCACGGACAGCCGCCAACTTACGCCCGGCGATCTGTTCGTCGCGCTGCGCGGCGAGCGCTTTGACGGCCATGCCTTCGTCGCGCAGGCGCTGCAGGCGGGCGCCGCGGCCGCGCTCGTCGATCGCGCTTGGGTGGACAGCGGCGAGGCGCCGTTGCTGCGCGTCGCCGACACGCGCTTGGCGTTGGGCAGCCTGGCGGCCGCCTGGCGCGCACGCTTCGCGGTGCCGGTGGTCGCGATCACGGGCAGCAACGGCAAGACCACGGTGAAGGAGATGCTCGCCGCGATTTTGCGCGTGCACGCCTACGCCACTCTAGGCGGGGGGCAGGAACTCGCCGTGCTCGCTACGCAGGGCAATCTCAACAACGATATCGGCATGCCGCTCATGCTGTTGCGGCTGCGCGCGCAGCATCGCTATGCGGTTATAGAAATGGGGATGAATCACAAGGGCGAGCTGAGCTATTTATCGCGGATCGCTTGGCCCCAGGTGGCGCTGATCAACAACGCGCATCGGGCACATGTCGGACTGCTGGGCAGCGTCGAGGCGGTAGCGCGCGCAAAGGGTGAGATCTTCGAAGGCCTCGCGGCCGACGGTTGCGCGGTCATCAACGCGGACGACCAGCACGCCTACGTTTGGCGCGAATTGCTGGACGCGCGCCCTCGTATCGAATTCGCCCTGTCGCAACCCGCCGACGTGAGCGCGCGCTTCACCCTCGCCGGGTTTGGCAGTCACCTCCAGATCCAGACTCCACTCGGGGAGTTCAGCGCTCAGCTACAGGTGCCGGGCGAGCACAACGTTTGCAACGCGCTGGCGGCCTGCGCCGCGGCGGTGGCGTTGAGAGTCAGTCCGGCCAGCATCGCGGCCGGCTTGCGCAGCTTTACCGGCGCCAAGGGCAGGATGCAGCGCAAGTCGGGTCTGCGCGGCTCGCTCATCGTCGACGACACCTACAACGCCAATCCCGATTCCGCGATCGCGGCGCTCGACGTGTTGCAATCGCTGCCCGGCACAAAACTGTTCGCGCTCGGTGATATGAAGGAACTCGGCGAGCAGGCGCGCGAAGCGCACCGCGAGATCGGCGCGCATGCCAGGAACACCGGGGTCGCGGCGCTGTACGCTTTCGGTGAGGCGAGCTTGGCCGCCGCGCAGGCCTTTGGCGAAGGCGGGCGGCATTTCGCGAGCATCGAATCCCTGA
>CAZILI010000369.1:0-4403 GCA_964539965.1 uncultured Burkholderiales bacterium
TACAACGCGGTCATGGATCTGCCGGCCGAGTACTACCTCGACACCATACGCATCGTGTTCCAGGAGCACGCGCTACCGAAGGGTGAAATGGTCATGAACGGCGAGCGCGTCGTCCCGCGGGCGATCAAACAATCGGCGCTGTTCACCATCGAAGGCGAACTGGACGACATCTCCGGCAACGGCCAGACGGAGGCGGCGCAAGAGCTCTGTTCGAGCATTCCTAAATCCCGCCGCCGGCACTTGCTCGCCCGTGACGTCGGCCATTACGGCATCTTCAGCGGCCGCCGCTTCCGCGAGAATATTTATCCGCAGATGCGCGACTTCATCCGCGAGTTCGCCTAAGCGGTAACCTGGCGCATCCCGCCCACGAGGCACTTATGCCCGATTCCCCTTCGCCGCAGGATCTCTTCGAGATGTTTCAGAAGATGATGAATCCGATGGCGTTTCCCATGCAGCACCTGCTGATGCCGAGCCTATCGGTGGAAGACATCGACAAGAAAATTTCCGACTTGCGCGCGGTGGAGAATTGGTTGAAAACCAACTTGGCGCTGCTGGATTTGTCCATCAAGTCGCTCGAGTATCAGCGCGCGCTGTTGGACAACCGCGGGAAAGAGGGCGAATCTCCACCCGTTCTGCAGAATCCGTTTCTCGATCCCAAGTTGTGGGGCTGGAACTTCTTCAACGCAGCTAGCTCGGAGGCGGCGCAACCAAGCGCAAAACCGTCGCCTGCGAAACCGCGCCGAGGCAGGAAAAAGCCCGGCTAGCGCCATGACGTAGGAAGCCTAATTCTTGTGGTTCTCGTAGAACACGTAATTGGTTGAATAGTCGCTCACTTCGAAATACACCTTTTTTTCTCCCGCGTCGACCTTGTGGTTGAAGTTCTCGTCGACGTAGCCGTAACCGTAGCGGTAGGCGCGCGGCAAGTTGTCTTGTGTCCCCAAAGCGGTGCTCATCTTGTCGATGTTGATGAAGCGCATGACCAGCTTATCGCCGGCGTACACGTCGAGCACACCGTTGGTGCCGGTCCAATTCTGAAAACCACGCCCGATCACGTTCTGCTGCTCTTGCGTGCAGCCGAGCAGCGCCGCGCCGAGGAGCGTCAAGATACAGCCGCGAGCCGTGTTGGCAATGTTCATAGCAGTCCTTTCAAATCCAGCCGAGCGCGCCTACCAGCGCGCCGATCGCGACCAACGCGATGAGATGCATACGCGTTCGCCAGACCAGCAGCGCAGAGGCAATGGTCAACAGCACATGCCGCCAGCCCGGTGTCTGCGCCGTCAAGATCCATCCGGTGGCGATCAGCAAGGCGATGACGATGGGTGCCATCCCGGCGCGAAAAGCGCGCAAGGCGCGCCACTCACGCCGCGCATCGCCCCAGCGCGCCGCCGCCAGTGCGAGCGTCGTCGAGGGCAGCATGCTCCCGCCCAAGGTGACAAGCGCCCCCGGCAAGCCGGCGGCTTGATACCCCATCACCGCCACGAACAGAATGTTCGGCCCGGGAGCGGCTTGGGCGATCGCGATCGAGGCGTTGAACTGCGTGTCGTTGAGCAGGCCCATTTGCGACACCAGCACGCGATGCATGTCGGGCGCAACCGTAATGGCGCCTCCGATGGAGAGCAAGGACAGCAGCAAGAAATGGCCGAATAGGCCGAACCAGTCGACGCTTGCGGTCACGGCCGCGACTCCTTAGCAAGCGGCACGGCCCGCAAGCGCATCCAAGCGTAGGCACAGGCAAGGCTCCCGAGCACCAGCAGCACCCACACGAGCGGCCAGCGCAGCACCGCGACGCAGCCGAAAGCGACCATGCCGACGGCCGCACAGAACGGCACGCCGGTCGGATTGGTGCGCAGCGAAGCGGCGAGCTTGAGCGCCGAGCCGATAATGAGCCCGGCCGATACCGCCGCCATGCCCTTCAGCGCGCCGGACACCGCCGGCAGCGCGGCGTGCTGAGCGTACCAAGCCGTAATCAGCAGCACGATCACCAGCGGCACCGCCATCATGCCGGCCAGCGCGGCGAACGCCCCGCGCCACCCGAAGAAGCGGTCGCCGACGATCAGGGCGACGTTGCACACGTTCGGACCCGGCAGCACTTGGCTCAACGCCAAGGTCTCGACGAACTGCTCCTTGCTGAGCCACCGCTTGTCTTCCGCCAGGACACGCTGCGCAATCGCCAGCACGCCGCCGAAGCCTTGCAAGGCGAGCAAGGTAAAGGTGAAGAAGACTTCTTTGGTTGAGCGTGGACGGACCAGCTGCGCCGATTCGCCGACGCTCACAGCCCTGCGCGCCGCTTCATACGCGATAAACCTCGCCCTTGCGATCGAGCATCCGCGTAAGCGCCGCCCATGTCTTGTTCAATTCGGATCCGCCCGGGCCCTGAAACTGCAAGAAGCCCTTTTGCGCCGTGGGCATGGAAATCGCGTTCAACTCGACTTGGCCCGCTGCCAGGGCATCGAGCTGTATCTGGCAGGCGGCATCTAGGTAATACATGAGCTCGAACGCTTCGCACACCGTATCGCCGGCGGTCAGCAGTCCGTGATTGCGCATGATCATCGCCTTGGAAGAAGGCCCCAGGTCGCGCGCCAGCCGCGTGCGCTCGTCCAAATCGAGCGCGATACCCTCGTAGTCATGATAGGTGAGCATGCCGTACACCCGCAGCGCATGCTGGCTGATCGGCAGCAAACCGCACCTTTGCGCCGCCACCGCGGCGCCCGCGCGGGTGTGCGTATGGATGACGCAATTCACCTCCGGCCGCGCGCGATGCACACAGCCATGGATCACGAATCCCGCGTAGTTGATGCCGAGCCCGCTCGGATCGTCGATCACATTGCCTTGCTCGTCGATCTTCACCAAGCTCGACGCCGTGATCTCGTCGAACATGAGCCCGAACGGGTTGATGAGAATGTGCTCGCTGCCCGGCACTCTGGCGGAGTAGTGCGTGTAGATCAAATCGGTCCATCTATAGTGCGCGGCCAACCGGTATGCGGCCGCGAGATCGCAGCGCATATCCCATTCTTCCTTGCTCACCCGCTCGCGTACCGAAACGGCACTCACTGCCCGCAGTCCCCTCGCTTGCTCTGCCATGGTCGTCCCCTTCACGGAACCGAAAAGTTCCAAATCTTACTCCGACGCGCCGCACGCGGCATGTCAGCGCTCCAGTTCGGGGTAGTGCCGAAAAATGCCGAACTCATTGAACGCGATGCGCCGCGCCGAGCCGAGATAGGCAGCAACGTTCTTGCGCCGCGCGATGCGCTCGGCCAAGGCCACCAGGCCGGGGTGGTCGGGCTCGATCCGCGCCATGTTCTTCGGAAAGGCGTAGCGCAATCCGGCCAGCACTTGAAACATCGACAGATCGACATAACTCAACCGGCGGCCCACCATATAAGCCGTGCCCTTGGAATCGCGCTGCAAAACACGCTCGAAGTAGCCGAGATACTTGGGCAGGCGCTCGGCGATGAAGTGCCCGGCCCGACGCCGCGCCTCGCGCTTTTGCTGGTGGTAGTACAGACTGCTGGCGACCGGATGATGCGTGTCGTGGATTTCGACCAGGAAATCGGTCACGCTGAGTTGCAGTTGATGCACCCACAGGCGAGCGGCCTCCGCTTTCGGCGCGAGTCCCAAACGGGGACCGAGATACTGCAGAATATTCGCCGTCTGCCCGATCACGAGCTTGCCGGCGCGCAGAAACGGCGGCGCGAAGGGGGCTTGCGCCGTGCCGACGCCCTGCATGAGCCGCATCATCGCCGCCATTCCTTTGCGGCCTTCGCGCGCCACATCCACATAGCTCGCGCCCGCCTCCTCCAGCGCCAGCCGAATGAACTCTCCGCGCCCTTGAATGCTGGGCCAATAATACAATTCGTACCGCATGCGATCCCCTCCTCGGTTTGCGTCAGGACGTTATGTTAGTCCCAAGCGAACTGTTACCATGAAACGCCTGGCCCGGGGCGCCGACCGTTTCGGGCGGCGTTCTACTGAAAAAGGGAACCCCCATGGACCTGCAACTCACCGGCCGCCGCGCGCTGATCACCGGCTCGACCGGCGGCATTGGCTTTGCGATCGCGCAAGGCCTGGCGACAGAAGGCGCACAGGTCACGATCACCGGCCGCTCGCAGGCGTCGGTCGATGCCGCGCTCGCCAGGATCAAGGCCGCGGCACCCGACGCGCGAGCGGACGGCGTGGCGGCCGATTGCGCCAGCGTGAGCGGTGCCGAAGCCGTGTTCGCGCGCGTGCCCGAGGTCGATATCCTCGTCAACAACCTAGGCATCTACGAGCGCAAGCCGTTTTTCGACATCCCCGACCAAGACTGGATGCGCTTTTTCGAGGTCAACGTGATGAGCGGAGTGCGCTTTTCACGCCGCTACGCACCCGCCATGGCGCGCCTCGGCTTCGTCCGCATTCTGTTCGTG
>CAZILI010000370.1:0-4402 GCA_964539965.1 uncultured Burkholderiales bacterium
GGACACGCCCGCCACGTTTAGCGCGGCATAGGCCGTGCCGTCGCTGGCGATGTCGAATCCCGCCGCGCTGCTCGCGTCCACGCCCAGCGCCCCGATCGTGTTGAGGGTGCCGTTGTTCGGGGGATTCTGCGTGACCAGCACATCGAGGTTGGCGTCGATACCATACAGAGTCGTCGCCGTGGTGCCGGCAAAGTTGTTGAGATAAGCAGAAGCAACCACCGTCGGATTCTGCGCCGCGTTCGCATCCCCGCCGGCAAATGCCAGCGGAGTATCGTTAGAAGTTAGACTGCCATCGTTCGGATTGAGTCGGAGATTTTGGTCCGCATCGCTCACCACGCGCAGCCGGTCCGGGACGGGATTGAAGTCGACGCCGAAGACGGTTCCGCTGAGGGTGAATGCGCCGGCGTTGCCCACGGCGGTCGCTGCGCCGCTACCGGGATCAACGACATATAGTCGGCTGCCGCTACCCAGCGCGAATAGCTGCCCGGTAGCCGGCCGAATGTCGATGCCGAGTACATTTTCCCCGGCTTGCAGTCCGGTGATCGCGACGGTGCTCTGTATCGTCCCGGGCGACACGCTGTCAAAGCGCAGCAGGGAATTGCTGTCGGTCAGCGCCAGCAAGGTGGCGGCCTGGGCGCCGCCGTAGGTAAGAAATGAGAAGCCGAGCGCAAGCGCCAGCCGCGCCCGCGCATTCGAGATGCGTGGTTTCATGATGTCCTCCAGTCGATAAGCGGGGTGGCGGCGGTCGAAACCGGTACCACTGGCTGCCTATACGAAGGTCATCGCAAGTTGGATGTGAACAGAGACGGAATTCAGTCTTGCGTGCGCTAAACCGGCGGCAATAAGCCGCTCGCTTGCGTTTCGAACAGACGGCGATAGCGCCCCCCGGGCCGCGCGATGAGTTGCGCGTGGGTTCCCTCTTCGACGATATGACCGTGGTCGAACACGAGAATACGGTCCAGACGCTGCACAGTCGACAGGCGATGCGCGATAACCAGCGTCGTCCGCCCTTGCGTGAGGCGATCGAGCGCGTCGCGGATGAGTGCTTCCGAGGCGGAATCCAGGCTCGAGGTCGCTTCGTCGAGTATCAAAATCGGCGTGGCTGCCAATATCGCGCGGGCGATCGCCACGCGCTGCCGCTCGCCACCGGACAGCTTGATGCCTCGTTCACCCACTAAGGTTTCATAGCCCTGCGGCAGGCGGCCGATGAACTCGTGCGCATGCGCCAGCTCGGCGGACTTCTCGATTTGCTCGTAGGCGGCGTCGGGTTGGCCGTATGAAATGTTCTCCGCCAAGGTGCGATGAAACAACACCGCTTCTTGCGGCACCAAACCGATCGCGCGGCGAAGGCTTTCTTGGGTGACGTGTGAGATGTCCTGGCCGTCGATCAAGATGCGGCCCTGCTCCAGGTCGTACAAGCGCTGGATCAGCTTGACGAACGTGCTCTTGCCGCCGCCCGAGTGTCCGACCAGTCCGACGCGCTCGCCCGGGCGGATCCGTACGTTGAGATTCCGATACAACGGCTCGCGCTGACCGGCGTACCGAAACGTCACGTTCTCGAACACAATTTCGCCCTGGCCTACTACCAGCGGCCGGGTGTCCGCGCCGTCGCGCACCCCCGCCGACATTGCGCGAAACGACACGACGTCCTCCATTTCGTTGATCGACTTCTGCAGATTGCGCACGTGCTGACCGACGTCGCGCAGGTAGCCGTTGATAAGGAGCTGGGTAGACACGAGATAAGCGATGCTGCCGGCCGAGGCTTGGCCCCGTTGCCACAGCCACAGGCCGCAGCCGAGCAGCGCCCCCTGCAGCCCCCACAGAATGGCGGCTTGGACAAGGCTCGTATCGATGCCGCGGTTCCATGCGAGCAGCGAGCGGCTGCGCCAAGTGTCGGCGATACGCGCGAAGCGCCGCTCTTCACGGGCTTCGGCCCCGAACGTCTTCACCACGGCATTGGCGCCGATGGTGTCGGCCAGGTAGCCCCCAATGCGCGAATCGGACTCTTGCGCTCGCTGTGCCGCCGGCGCCACCCAGCCGACGGAAAGCGCGACGCTGGTGGTGATGAACAATGCGATTCCCGCCGCTGCCACGAGGCCCAATAGCAGCCACTGCCAGGCGAACAAGACGGTCACGCCGAGCGTGACCACCAGCGCCGGCAGTAGCCCGAACATCAACGTGTCGCCGAAGGAGTCGAGTGCCCACATGCCGCGCGTGATCTTGCGCACGGTTGCCCCGGCAAAGGCATTGGCATGCCAGTCCGCCGAAAAGCGCTGCACCGCGGCGAAGCCGTCGTACACCACTTCACGCAGCACATTGGCCGCCAGCCGATTCCACAACCTGACGTGAGCGTAGCGAACGAGGTGAAAGGTGGCGCTCAGGCCAAGCAAAGTGCCGAGCGCGGCGAGGGCCGGAGCGGCACCCGCCCGGGGCTCGCGCATCGCTGCCTCGACCAGGCGCCCCGCCGCCAGTGGCACCGTCACGTCGACCAAGGTCGAGCCGACGCGGGTCACCAGTACCGCCGCGAAGGCTCTCGGCCAGCGCCGCCAATATGCCCAGGCGAAGGCGAAAGCAGAGGTGTAGCCATTCCACAACATGAAAGGATAGGCGTGTTGCCGACAGGGTCCACGTAAACGTATGATACGAAGAACAACGCAGGAGCAGGTATGGATCTCGGCAACGGCCTCGGCCACCTCACCTATTCCACCCTCGTGCATCCCGGCGACACTTGGGACGAAATGTGGAGCAGTCTTACTACCTATGTCCCGAAGGTGAAGGCGCGCGTGGCGCCGCACCAGTCCTTTGGCGTTTCGCTACGGCTGTCGGCCAAATCGGCCGAACGTTTGGTCACCGAGGCCGGCGAGCGCGAGAAGCTCAAGCGCTTTCTCGCCGACAACGACATGTATCTCTACACCGTGAACGCGTTTCCGTACGGGCCGTTCAAAGGGCGCGTGGTCAAAGAGCAAGTCTACGAGCCGGACTGGCGCTCGAATGAGCGCGCCCAATACACGATGAACGTCGCAACGATCTTAGCCGACGTCGCGCCCGCTCACGTCGTGCCGTCGATACAAACCGCGCCGCTGGGCTTCAAGCCGCGCGTGACCGGCACCGAGGTCGTGGCCGACTATACGCGCCAGGTGCTTCGCGTAGCCGCGCATCTGGTGGAACTCGAGCGGCGCACGGGTTGTACCGTGACGCTCGCCATCGAGCCGGAACCACACTGCTTCCTGGAGACAACCGAGGAGGCGGTCGCCTACTTCAGCGCGCACTTGTATTCTGGCGCCGCCGCCGCGACCTTGGCTCGCCTGGGCCGCATGCCGATAGCAGAAGCGCATGCGGCGCTGCGCAAACACCTGGGTGTCGTATTCGACATCTGCCATCAGGCGGTGGAGTACGAGAACATCGCCGAGTCGCTGCAGAAGCTGGTCGATGCCGGCATTCCCATCTTCAAGCTGCAGGAAGCCGCGGCCCTGCGGGTACCGGAGGTGACCCAGGACGCGGTCGACACCCTCCGCCGCTTCGCCGAAACGGTCTATCTCACTCAGACGGTGCAGCGCAAGGACGGGCGGCTGACCCGATTTCTCAACCTGGAGGACGCCTTCGACGCTTGGCGGCGCGAGTCCGGTCCGCGCGAATGGCGTACGCATTTTCACGTGCCGGTGTTTCTAGACGATCTCGGAAAGTTCAAAACCACCCGTTTCGCGATCGAGGACGCTCTTAAGTTCCACAAGGCGAATCCGCTATCGCGCCAACTCGAAATCGAGACTTACACTTGGGACGTGCTGCCGGAGGAGCTTAAGAGCGGCGACATCGTCGACTATTGCTGCCGCGAAATCGAATGGGTGCGCGCGCAGCTGCTAGCGGCTTGAGAACGCGCGGCGCATCAAGCGATCCCGCGCACGATAAGGAGGAGTGTTATGGAAAAAGTCGAATTCAGAAGCGGTAAAGACACGTGCAAAGCCATCTTGACACGCCCTGCCGGCGGCTCGGGCAATGCCCCGCTGGTGATTATGGCCGGCGGTTGGTGCTACACGAAAGAGATTGTCATGCCGCATTACGGCAAGTTCTTCGAGGACATGGGCTGCGCGACGTTGCGCTTCGACTATCGCTGCTTCGGCGAGAGCGGCGGCGAGCCGCGCCAGCACATCAATCCCTGGGACCAAATCGAAGACTACCGCAATGCGCTCAGCTTCGCCGAGACGCTGCCGGGCATCGACCACGCCCGCACCGGCATTTGGGGCATCTCTTATAGCGGCGGCCACGTGCTGGTGGCCGCCGCGATCGATCCGCGTCCGGCCTTCGCGATCTCGACCATTCCAGTGGTGGACGGCTTTCAGACCATGCGGCGCGTGCACGGCGAGAGCCGTTTCGCGCAGTTGAATCGGCTCATCATGGAAGACCG
>CAZILI010000371.1:0-4391 GCA_964539965.1 uncultured Burkholderiales bacterium
GCTGGAGTACCGCTACGCCGAAGACACCATGCCGCGCGGTGTGCTGGGCCTAAACGCGCCGATGTTCAAGGAGTACCTGCGCTTCATCGCCAATCGCCGCTGCCAGCAAATCGGCCTAGATCAACCCTATCAAGGCGCCAGCAATCCGTTCCCTTGGATGAGCGAGTTGATCGATCTGAAGAAAGAGAAGAATTTCTTCGAGACGCGCGTCATCGAGTACCAAACCGGCGGTGCGTTGAGCTGGGATTAGCACCTCTCGGCAGTAACGCCGACCGCGCTATTCCCACCGATGCTTGGGGCCTACCCGTCTCGCCCATTGCGAGTAACCGGGGCGCCCGTTCATGTCGCGAGCCGCTTTGCGTGTAAGTGAGATAAAAGTGTCCGAAGTGCGCGGCATGTCGATGAGCAAGTTTCCGTCGTAGATCGCCTCGGGAATTTCCGCGAAAGTGATCCGCCGCCACTGCGAATCTTGCCACCGGAAGCCTATGTAGGGAGGTTGTGGCTTCCCGTACAGGATGTCGCGCAGCTCGGCAGCAACATCAGCGCTGCAATCAGCGAACCGGTTCGAGCAAGTAATTTAGGCATGACGATTCCTACCCGCCGGTCGCTTTCCGATGGCGGAAAGCAAAGCTAGATTATCCACATATTTCGGCGATCGCCTGCGTTGCCTGCTTCTCGCGATAACGCCCCGCCTAGCGGCTACGGCTAGTCAGCCGAAGTACGACGGCCTTCGCCGATGGGTCGTAAATCTGCAAGACGAAATTCTCTCGGTAATGAGCAATGTCGACAGCCAAAGCACGAAAGCAATTCTCAGAAGTCAGGATTTCACTCGTAACGGTTAGACTACGGTGAGTCTGCAGCAGCCAAGGGTTGGCGTCGCTGTGAAATCTTCTTCCAGATACTTTCGCCTTACCGACCGGCAGAGGGATATACGTCTGGAGGTCGCATTGGCCATCTTTGACGGTCTCTAGGGAAAGATCACTGGGTTTGCTGTAGATGGCAAATTGGCACATCAGGACCGCGATAATGTATCCGAGCGCCCCGAGCGCGACAGCCAAGAGCCGAACATCGCTTCGAGATAGGCGATTACTCATTTTGCAGACGCTCCGTATTAGCCGAGCGCCAGTCCATCCAGCTTTCCTGCCAATAGAAGGCGGGTGAGAACAGCGAAACAGTCATGGCGAGCCTGCAGTGGCGTTGGGGTTGTCAGGCAGTATGTGATTGAGTATCGATCCTCGCCACTACTATGCATGAAGTACAATGATAGTCCTCATAAGGTAGCGATATTCGATACTGCTGCGGTATGTCTCAAGCAAGTGCCCTGGTCGCCGCCCTCAAGAGCGTGCTCAAAGCTCGCGCCATCACCTACGCGAAGCTCGCGAAAGGGCTCGGCATCAGCGAGGCAAGCGTCAAGCGTACTTTCAGCGAAGAGACGTTTTCGCTGCGCCGATTCGATCAGATTTGCAACTGGCTGGGCATCGAGATCAGCGACCTAGCGAAGATGCTGGAACATGACGCGGAGCGCGCGGTCCAGCTCACCCGCGAGCAAGAGGAAGCGATCGTGTCCGACCCGAAGCTATTGTTGGTAGCGGTTTACGCGCTCAACCACTGGAGCTTCGAGGAGATGCTCGATGCATACTCGTTCGGACGTCCGGAGTTGATACGCTTGCTTAGCCGGCTCGACCGACTGGGCATCATAGAACTGCTGCCGAACAACAGGATTCGGGTGCGTCTGGCTCGAAATTTCGCCTGGCTCGCGAACGGACCGATACAGGAGTATTTTCGTACCCAGATTCAAAAAGACTTCTTTCGCAGTGCGTTCGACGCGGACGGCGAGGCGCTGATGTTCGTGAGCGGCATGCTGTCGCGCACCTCGAATGCGGCGATCCGCAGCCAGATACGCCGCCTGGGCGCCGAGTTCTCCGAGCTACACGGCCGCGACATTACGCTTCCGCTGTCCGAGCGTGAGGGCACGAGTCTGCTGCTCGCGATTCGACCGTGGACTCCGCAATCGTTTGCGCAGATGCGGCGGGCTGAGACCACCCGACACAAGCGCAGGTAGAGGGGCCGCAATGCGCGTACTCGTCCTGGGAGGCTATGGGTTCATCGGGCTAGCGGTCATGCGCCGGCTGGTCGCCGCCGGTCACGACGTCGTCGGCCTCGGCAGATCGGGAGCCACCGGGCGCCGCTTGTTCAGCAAGGTTGAATGGATCTCACTGGATTTGGCGGCCGTCCGCGCTCCCGCGCAGTGGATGCCTTACTTGAAGTCGGTCGATGTCGTTGTCAATGCTTCGGGCGCGCTTCAGGACGGCGCCCGTGATCATGTCGCTCTGGTCCAAGATCGCGCCATTGTGGCGGCGATCGCAGCATGCGAGGACGCCGGCGTTCGGCGATTCGTGCAGATATCCGCGCCGAGTGCGCACGTCGGCGCGAGCACAGAATTCATGCGCAGCAAAGCCCGTGCCGATGCGCGACTCAAGCTCAGCCGCTTGGCCTGGGTGATCTTGCGTCCCGGCCTCGTAGTCGGTCCGAGCGCCTACGGCGGCACCGCTTTGATTCGCGCGCTCGCCGGGTTTCCATGGGTCTTACCGCTGGCGTTCGCCGATCGCAGTCTACAGTGCGTTGCCTTGTCCGACGTAGCCGACGTTGTTTTCGAAGCCGTGGCGGGCCGTCTGCCAAGCGGCACGGATCTGGACTTGGTGGAGCCCGATTCGCATACGCTCGGCGAGGTGGTTGCGCGGTTTCGCGTATGGCTGGGTGTGGCGCCTGCCCGCGCCGTGGTCGCATTGCCGCCTTGGAGCATGCTCGGCGTTGCGCGCGCGGCGGATGCCGTTGGATTCTTGGGCTGGCGTTCGCCGTTGAGAACAACGGCGATCCGCGCTGTCGCTGAAGGCGTTCGCGGCGATTCGAAGCGAGCCCACGCCGTGTTGGGGCGCAATCTCTCCTCCTTGGACGAGACGCTGGAACGGATGCCGGCGACCGTGCAGGAGCGCTGGTTCGCTCGACTCTACTTGCTCATGCCGATCATGATTGCCGTCCTCGCCGCTCTCTGGTTGGCGTCGGGAGTGGTAACCCTCGTTCAGCTGGATCACTGCGCAGCGACCATCCAAGGCCCATCCGTATCCGCGGAGTGGGCGCATAGCCTGATTGCTGGCGCGGCAATCGTCGACATCGCGTTGGGTCTCGGGGTCCTATTTCGACCGACGGCGCGGGCGACCTGCTGCGCGATGGCGGCCTTGACCGCCATCTACCTCATCGCGGGAGGCTTGTTGCGGCCCGATCTGCCGATCGATCCACTCGGGGCCTCTGTCAAAGCGCTACCTACTTCGCTGCTCGCGCTGGTAACCGCCGTTGTCTTGGAGGAGCGATAGTGGATCTTCTCGTAATGCTGCGCTGGCTGCATGTCCTCGGTGCCGCGATCCTATTCGGAACTGGAGTCGGAATCGCTTTCTTCATGTTCAGGGCACATCGCAGCCGCGACGCTGCGATCATCGCCCACACTGCGAGCGTTGCCGTCGTGGCCGACTACGTATTTACCGCTTCGGCGGTTGTGCTTCAGCCTATCACCGGCGTAGTACTGGCACACGCAATCGGATGGCCGATGACGCAAGGATGGATAATTGCCTCAATAGTGCTTTTCTTGCTGACGGGCGCCTGCTGGTTGCCGGTGGTTTGGATTCAAACTCGACTTCGCAACCTGGCGCGCGAGGCGGCGCGCCGATCCGCGCCGCTACCTGCTCGATATTACCGGTTGTATCGGTGCTGGTTGTCGCTCGGCATCCCCGCGTTCGTGTTCGCGCTGGGCATCGTTTGGCTCATGCTTGCGAGGCCTCGACTTGCGCTGCTCGGCGATGCATGAGATCGCCCGCCCTGCCAAACGTAGTGCAACACGCTGCCCGCAAACAGCAGCACCGCCAATCCGATCGCCATCGAAGTCACACCGATGAACGGCCCTACCTCGGGATGGCCGAGCAGGGCCGCAGTCAGGCCCGCGATGGCGAGCGGCACGGCGATGTTGTACAGCCAGAAGCAGGCGCGCGCCAAGCGCGTCGTCGCAAGCTGCGGAAGCAGCAAGTAGATGACGCCGAACAGGGCGCTGGAAACCCATCCCAGCAGATTGATATGCGCGTGCACCGGGCGAAGCGTGAATTCGTGCGTCGAGCCCATGACGATCCCGAGTGACACGCCGATCACGAAGTAGATCACCGCGACGGCGATCCAGCCTAACGCCAAGCGTCCGGCAAACCGTGGTTGCTCTTGCGGCGCCGCCGCGATTTGCGCTCCCGTCTGAGTCGAAGCGAGCATTGATGAGTGGGCAGCCATGGCGGTCAGAACGAGATGCAAGATTGTTCGTCGACGCGCAATACCGACTCCTGCTGGAACTGCGTCTT
>CAZILI010000372.1:0-4384 GCA_964539965.1 uncultured Burkholderiales bacterium
GTTCATGTACTCGACGAAGCCGCGCACACCGCCGGTGAAGGCAAACACTTCGCCCTGGTTGTTGCGCTGATCGACCAACTCGATCTTGACGCCGTGATTCAAGAACGACAACTCACGCAAGCGCTTGGCCAGCACTTCGTAGTGGTATTCGACGACGCCGAAGATCTCGCGGTCGGCGAGGAAATGCACTTCTGTGCCGCGTTTCTCAGTCGGCCCGGTGATGTGCAAGGGCTCGAGCGCCGCGCCCTTCCTGAACTCGAGCGCGTGCACCTTGCCGTCGCGGCGGATGGTGAGCTTGAGCCACTCCGACAGCGCGTTTACCACCGACACGCCGACGCCGTGCAGCCCGCCGGACACCTTGTAGGAGTTCTGGTCGAACTTGCCGCCCGCGTGCAACTCGGTCATGACGATCTCGGCGGCCGAGCGCTTGAGTTCGTCGTCTTCTTTGACGTCGGTCGGGATGCCACGGCCGTTGTCGACCACGCTGACCGAATTGTCGACGTGGATGACCACACGGATATCGTCGCAATAGTCGGCGAGCGCTTCGTCGACCGCGTTGTCGACCACTTCGAACACCAGATGGTGCAAGCCGGTCCCGTCGTTGGTGTCACCGATGTACATGCCGGGGCGCTTGCGCACGGCCTCCAGCCCCTTCAGGACTTTGATACTGTCGGAAGTGTAGTCACCGTTGCCGTTGGCCGGCTTGCCCTCATCTGCTGTGCTCAATTAGAGATCGACTCCGAAAGGGATCAAATACGCATCGGCATGACGACGTACTTGAAGTCCTCATCACCGGGGATGGTGATGAGCGCGCTCGAATTGGCGTCACCGAACGCCCAATCGATTTCATCGCAACTCAAGTGGTTCAGAACGTCCAGCAGGTAGGAGACGTTAAAGCCGATATCGAGCGGCTCGCCGGCGTAGTCGACGGCCAACTCTTCCTGCGCCTCTTCCTGCTCGTTGTTGGTGCACGACATGCTCAAGTTGTCTTTCGTCAACACGATGCGCACGCCACGTATCTTGTCGTTGGACAAAATCGCAGCGCGCTGCAGCGCCTGTTGCAGCGGCGCGCGCGAGATGCGAAATTGCTTGGAATAGCCGCTGGGAACCACCTTGGTGTAGTCGGGAAACTTGCCGTCTATCACCTTGGAGATAAGCTCGGTATCGCCGACGTTGAACTTGACTTGGTTGCTACGCAAGCTGACGCTCACCGTGGTCTCTGTGCTGCCGGTGGCGAGCAGTTTCAACAACTCGCCCACTGTCTTGCGCGGCACGATCGCCTCGCATTGATTGAAGTTCAGGTTGATGGTGGTGCGCGCATAGCTCAAGCGATGACCGTCGGTGGCCACCAAGGTAAGCGTGCTGCCGTCCGCCGCCAGCAGCATGCCGTTTAGGTAGTAGCGGATGTCTTGATGCGCCATGGCGAATTGGACTTTTTCCAACGCGCTGCGCAACGCATCACATTTCACGGCGAACGAGGTAAGCGCTTCGCCGGTTTCGGAGAGCTTGGGAAAATCGCTCGCCGGCAGGGTCTGCAGATTAAAGCGACTCTTGCCGGCACGCAACTGCATGCGATTGTCTTTAGTCTCGAGCGCCACCGCGGTGGCCTCGGGCAGGGAGCGCAGGATATCCTGGAACTTGCGCGCACCCACCGTGATGTTGTCACCGACTTCGCCCCCTACCGTGTTGGCGCGTGTGCGGATTTGCACTTCCAGATCGCTGGTCGTGAACGCCGTGTGGTCGTTGAAGGTCTCGATCAGCACGTTGGAAAGTATCGGCAACGTGTGGCGCCGCTCGACGATGCCGGTTACCGTTTGTAGTGGATCGAGCAACGTGTTTCTATCTGTCTTTAGACTTAACATATTTGTTTGATAGCTAATAGGTGCTTGAGCAAATGCGCACAAGAAATGATTCGCGCGCCCTATCAAATGCTTGCAGCGCCCTCGCTCGACGGTTTACGCGTGCATGGCGCAAGCACGAATTGTGGATAAGTCAGGGGAGGATCGAAACCACCCAAACGATTCACAAATTATACCGCTTGCGCTCACCCCTTTAGCATCTGCTGCAAGTGAGCCAGATCGCGGTGCACGCCCGTGTCTTGCTCGCGCAACTCGTGGATCTTGCGGCAAGCATGCAGCACGGTGGTGTGGTCGCGGCCGCCGAACGCCTCGCCGATATCGGGCAGGCTCATATGGGTCAGTTCTTTGGCGAGCGCCATCGCCACTTGGCGCGGCCGCGCCACCGAGCGGTTGCGCTTTTTCGAATACATGTCGGCAACTTTGACCTTGTAGTAGTCGGCGACGGTCTTCTGAATGTTCTCGATCGAGATCTGGCGGTTCTGAATGGCGAGCAAATCCTTGAGCGCTTCCTTGGCAGAGTCGAGCGACATGGTGCCGCTGGAGAAGCGCGCATAGGCCAACACACGCTTGAGCGCGCCTTCCAGTTCGCGCACGTTGGAGCGAATGTGCTTGGCGATGAAGAAGGCGACTTCGGCGTCGAGTTGCTCGCCCTCTTGTCTCGCCTTGTTCATAAGGATGGCGACCCGCATTTCCAGCTCGGGCGGCTCGATGCCTACCGACAATCCCCAAGCGAAGCGCGATTTGAGCCGCTCATCCAGGCCGTCGAGTTCTTGCGGAAACCGATCGCAGGTCATGACGATTTGCTTGCGCGATTCGACCAGCGCGTTGAAGCAAAAGAAAAACTCCTCCTGCGAGCGAGTCTTGCCGGCGATGAATTGGATGTCATCGATCAGCAACAAATCGAGCGTATGGTAAAGGCGCTTGAAGCTGTCGAAGGCCTTGTGCTGATAGGCTTGAACCACGTCGGAGACGTAGCGCTCGGAAGTGACATAGCGCACTTTCGCGTGCGGCATGCGCTCGGTGACCGCATTGCCGATCGCGTACATAAGGTGGGTTTTGCCCAGTCCGACGCCGCCGTAGATAAACAGCGGGTTGTAGCCGGTGCCGAGGTTGTCGGCGACTTGCTCGCCGGCGGCGCGCGCCAACTGGTTGGCCTTGCCGGCGACGAAATTCGCGAAGGTGAGATCCGGGTTGAGCGCGCTGCGGTCCTCGGCGGCGCTCACCGGGCGGGCGGCGCCGTGGCCGTTGGTCTTGGTCTCGGGGGGAGGTACCGGCACGGCTGCCTCGTCGACCGCCAGGGTGAAGCGCACCGGAGCGCCGTAGTGGTCGGTCGCCAGCTCCTCGAAACGGCGAAGGAAACGATCGCGCACCCAATCTAAGACGAAACTATTGGGCGCGAGCAAGCGGTAGCCGTCGCCCTCTTGGTCGAAGCGCAACGGCTTGATCCAGCTGTTGTATTGCAGCGGCGACAGCTCGCTACGCAGCCGGTCGAGGCAGTTTTCCCAGAAGCGGTCCATTTGAGCTAAGCATATGAGATTTATCCGCTTTTCTTGTTGACTTGCAGTGCGGATCGGGCGGGTCTTAAGGCGCGAATTGTAGCGGACCCGTCGGCACTTATCCACAGCCCCGGGAATCCCGCAGCCCGCCTCGCGCCTTGACAGAACAACGCCGGCGCGGGTGTAATGTCGGGTTTTCCAGACCGCCCCCTAACGAGAGCTTCCCGATGAAACGTACCTTCCAACCCTCGGTCATCAAGCGCCATCGCACGCACGGCTTTTTGGCGCGTATGAAGACCAAAGGCGGCCGCAGCGTCATCAACGCGCGGCGCGCGCAGGGACGCAAGCGCCTGACCCCGGTCTGATCGCGTCCTTGCCCGGCGCCGACTACCGACGAGCGGTCCGGCTCGCGAACCGAACCCAGTTCCAAACGGTCTTCAGCGAAGGAAGATCACGTAACGGCGTCTACCTGACCGTGATTGCCCGCCCCAATGCGCTTGCGCACGCGCGCCTGGGCGTGGCCGTGAGCAAGAAGATCGCGCGAGCGGCCGTGCGTCGAAACTATATGAAACGAGTACTGCGAGAAGTGTTCCGCCTTAGCCTGGCGCGACTGCCCCATGCCGATCTGGTGGTGGTGGTGCGTCGGGCTTTCACGCGCCCCGCGCATGCGCTAGTCGCCAGCGAGTTCCAGCGGCTGGCAGGGAGCGCGGCGCGATGAGGCGCGCGGTGCTTGGCTTGCTTCGCTTGTATCAGCTGGCGCTTAGCCCTTATCTCGGTGCGGCGTGCCGTTTTCATCCGAGTTGCAGCGAGTACGCGCGTGAAGCGATCGAGCGCTTTGGGCTCGCGCGCGGCGCATGGCTCGCGGCGAAGCGTTTGTCGCGCTGTCATCCCTGGCACGCCGGCGGCCACGACCCGGTAGCCTAGGCTCCCCCCGCAAATGGATACTCAGCGTCTGGTCGCGTTGTTCGTGTTTCTCTTCTCGGCGTTCATGCTGTGGCAACAATGGCAGAAGCAGGCGCTGCCGCCCCC
>CAZILI010000373.1:0-4380 GCA_964539965.1 uncultured Burkholderiales bacterium
AGTGGCTCACGCCGCTGCAGATGATCGACGGCCTCGCGCTCGGCGAGACTACGCCCGGCCCACTCATCATGGTAGTCACGTTCGTCGGCTTCGTCGGCGCCTGGACCCAGCAAGCGCTCGGGCCCGAGGCGTTACTCTGGGCGGGCGTCTTAGGCGGGGTGATCGCGACGTTCTTCACCTTCCTGCCTTCGTTCTTGTTTATCTTCATCGGCGCGCCGATCGTCGAAGCCACGCGCGACAATCTGCGCGTCACCGCGCCGCTCACCGGCGTCACCGCCGCGGTGGTGGGCGTGATCGTGAATCTAGCTTTGTTCTTCGCTTACCACGTGCTATGGCCGAGCGGCTTCGAGGGCCGCTTCGACTGGCTCGCGGCTATCATCGGGCTCGCCGCCGGCGTGGCCTTGTTCCGCTTCAAGGTCGGCATCATTCCGGTGATCGCCGTCTGCGCGCTCGCCGGGCTCGCCGCCCGTCTGCTGCTGCGCCCCTAACCGGGCGTGCCGTCAACGATGCTTAAGCACCTCTTTGTTGATGACGTTGTCCGCGTTCGGCTTGCCGTCCAGCGCGCCCAAGAGATTAGTCGCCACCGAGACCGCCATGCGGTCGAGCGATTCCCGCGTGACTCCCGCCATGTGCGGGGCGGTGATCACGTTCGGCAGTTTGAGAAGCGGATTGTCCGCTGGCGTGGGCTCGCGCTCGAACACGTCCAAACCGGCGGCGCGCAACCCGCCCTGGGTCAGCGCCGCGTGCAGTGCCGGCTCATTGATGATGCCGCCGCGCGCGGTGTTGACCAAGCAAGCGCTGCGCTTCATGCGCGCCAGCCGCGCGGCATCGAACATGTCGACCGTCTCCTGTGTCTTCGGGCAGTGGATGGTGACGAAATCGGCGAGCGGCAAAGCCGCGTTCAAATCGCTTTCGGGCACGCAACCGGCCGCCGTGACGGTCGCCGCAGCGACGTAAGGATCGTAGACGCGCACCGTCATGCCGAGCGCCAGGCACATCTTGGCGATGCGCGAGCCGATGCGCCCGAAGCCGATCACCAGCACCGTCTTGCCGAACAGATCCTCGGGCAGCGGCTCCTTCATGCGATCGGCCCAACGGTTCGCGCGCACTAAGGCATCTTGATCGGCGCCGCGGCGCGCCAGTTGCAGCATGAAATACAGCGCTTGCTCTGCGACCGAGGGCGAGTTGGCCACCCCGGTCACCATGAGCGGAATGCCGCGGCGGGTGAGCGCGGCGACGTCGACGGCGTCGTAGCCCACACCGTGGCGCGCCACCACTCGCAGCTTGGGCGCGGCGCGCAGTTCCGCTTCACCGAAAGACGTGACACTGAGGGCGACGCCGTCGGCATCGGCGAGCAGCGCGTGGAAGTCCGCCGTCGGCAGGCTGAGGTCGAAGGCGACCGCATCGACATCCTCGCGCGCTTTGATAATGTCCCAACCAGCTTTCGCCATCGTCGACGTCAGCACCAACTTCTTCTTTGCGTTTGCCATGTTTGCCTCCCCTGCAAGTGTCGAATAAGGAAATTCAATCGAACAGCGGCAGACTCGCCGCCTCCTCGTGCCGTCTTGGAATTGCCTCGTGCGCCGCCTCGGCCGCGCCGGCGCGCGCCAAGGTTCCCACCCGCACGCCGAGCAGGCGCAGCCGGCGATCGAAGGCGACGCGTTTTAGGCACGCGCGCGCCGCGGTGAGGATGGTGTGTGCGTCCGCCGTAGCGTGTCCCAAGGTTAGCTCGCGCGTCACGATCTGAAAGTCCGCGAAGCGCAGCTTGACCCCGATGGTCTTGCCGACGTAGCCCTTGCGGATGAGATCGCCGCTCACACGCGTGCACAAATCGAGCAGGATGCGCGTGAGTGTGTCACGATCGCGCTTGGCATCGAGATCGCGCTCGAAGGTCGTCTCGCGGCTCAACGACTTCGCTTCGCGCTGCGTGACCACGGCGCGCTCGTCGCGGCCTTGCGCGACTTCGCCGAGCCACGCGCCGTAGTGCGCGCCGAATCGACGTGTCAGCTCGGCGACCTCGGCGCGCGCGAGCTCGCCGATGGTATGGATGCCGAGGGCTTCAAGCCGCGCACTGGCGCGCGGGCCGATGCCGTTCACCTTGCGCACGGCGAGCGGCCACACGCGCGCCGCCAAATCGGCATGCGTGAGAACGGTGAGCCCGTCGGGCTTCTGCAATTCGGAGGCGAGCTTGGCCAGCAGCTTGTTCGGCGCCACCCCGATCGAGCAGGACAAGCCGGTGGCGCCGCGCACGCGCTGCTTGATGGCACGCGCTAGCGACAGCGACTCGCCCGCCACTTCGGTGAGATCGATGTAGATTTCGTCGATGCCGCGATCCTCGATGCAAGGCGCGATCTGCGCCACCGCGGCCTTGAACAGGCGCGAGTAGCGGCCGTATTCCTCGAAGTCGGCCGGCAAAAGGATCGCATCCGGCGCGAGCGCCGCCGCCTTCATGAGCCCCATGGCCGAATGCACGCCCAAGGCGCGCGCCTCGTATGTAGCGGTGGTCGCCACCCCGCGGCCGACGTAGTCGCGCAAGCGCGCGAACTCGCCTTCGGCTTCGCGTGCGCGCCGCCGCCGGCCGCCGATCACCACCGGCAGGCCCTTTAGCTGCGGGTAGCGCAGCAATTCGACGGACGCGTAGAACGCGTCCATATCCAGATGGGCGATACGCCTTTCCACGCCGCCATGTTAGCGCCGCAGCGCCCTAGGCGGGAACTTCTCCGAGCACGGTACAGCGGCGCACCACGCGGCGGTCGCGCGCGGCGTCGTAGTCGGTGGCCCGGTGCAGCAGGCAGCGGTTGTCCCACGCGATCATCTCGCCGGGGCGCCAGCGGTGAGCGTAGGTCAAGTCAGGATGCACCGCGAGCGCGTTGAGCTCTTCGATAAGCGCGCGGCCGGCGGCGTAGTCCATGCCGACGATCGACTCGGCGTGGTCACCCAGGAACAAGCACTTGCGCTGCGTTTCGGGGTGGGTGCGTACCACGGGGTGGTCGACCGGCGGAGTCTCCCTGCGCTGCGCCTCGGTCATAGGATCTTCGCCATGGCGGCGCGTGCGCGAGAAATCGAGATTGTGCACCGCGCGCAAACCGGCGATACGCGCCTTCCACTGCGGACTCAAGCGCTCGTAGGCGCCGTACATGTCGCAAAAATGCGTCTCGCCGCCCTGTTCGGGAGCGATCTCCGAGTAGATGATGGTCGCCTGCCCGGTGATGTGCCGCCACGATCCGTCGGTATGCCATTCGAGCGTGCCCCTGTCCGGATGACGCCCCGTGGGTCGGCCCTGCGCGTCCAGATTCGACAAGCGATACAGCTCGGGAAACGCGTCGGCGTGATACTGGTTCATCACGTGGATCTGCACTTCGCCAAAGCGCCGCGCGAACTCCACTTGCCGGCCAGGCGGCAGCTCTTGCTGACCGAACAGCAGAACCTGGTAGCGCAAGAACGCCCGATAGATGGCAGCGAACTGCTCGTCGTCCACCCCCGCCGCGAGATCGACGCCGATCAACTCGGCGCCCAGTTTGGGCGTGAGCTCGCGCACCGCGAAGGGGAAGTCATTCGTATCGCTTTCATTCCTGTTCATGGGGAGTATCTTCATACAGCCCGCATCCACATGCGGGCTCTAGGCTAGTACCGTGGAGTGTATATCATCCGACGCGCGCCAGCGCACCGCCGTCTACCGGCAGGGCGACGCCGGTGATGAACTGCGCCTCCTCTGAGGCGAGAAACAGGGCCGCGTTGGCGACATCCCAGGCGGTGCCCATGCGCTTGCGCAGCGGCACCTGCGCATCGCGCTCGGCCACGATCTCGTCGCGCGTCTTGCCGCGCACGCGCGCCCGCGTATCGACCGCCATCGGCGTGTTCATGAGCCCCGGCAAGATGACGTTGGCGCGCACACCGTACTCGGCGTTCTGAATCGCGAGCTGCTGGGTGAAGGCGATCATCGCCGCCTTGCTCACCTTGTAGGTGACCAGGGGGTAGCCCACCCACGCTGCGATGGACGAGATGTTCACAACAGCGCCGGCGCGCTGCTCGCGCATGACCGGAATCACGTGCTTGCACGCCATGATGGTGCCGCGCAGATTGATCGCATTGACCCGATCGAAGACTTCCTCGGTCAGCTCGGCGAGCGGCGTATCTCCGCCCGCGATGCTCACGCCCACGTTGTTGTGCAGGATGTCGATGCGCCCGTGGCGTCGGCGCGCGAACTCGATGGCGGCGGCGAGCGTCGCCTCTTGCGTCACGTCGGCTTGAACGGCGACGCAGCCCCCGCCGGCCGCGCGCACCATGGCGGCGGTCTCCTCTGCCGAGGCGAGGTCGCGGTCGACCGCCACCACCCGGGCGCCTTCGCGTGCAAAGGTGAGCGCGGTGGCGCGGCCGTTG
>CAZILI010000374.1:0-4367 GCA_964539965.1 uncultured Burkholderiales bacterium
GCGGTTGAAGCCGCCGCCCTGCGGTGTGGTGATCGGCGCTTTGAGAAACACCTTGCGTGCGCGCAGAATCTTCCACGCTTCCGGATCGATGCCGGCGCCCAATCCTTGGCGATAGACGCGCTCGCCGATCTCGATGGCAGCGATTTCCAACTTGCGCCGGCCGCCGCCATGATGTCGAGCGTGGCTTGCATGATCTCGGGGCCGATGCCGTCGCCGTACGCAACGACGATCGGCGTTACCGTGCGCGTCACGACGCGGGCGGCGTTGGCTGTCTTCTCTTTTACGGCTTCCTCTAGCGGGTACAACATGGGGTTCTCCTTCTCGTAGGGTGAGGCCTGGCGCGATTCCGATCGTCGCGCGGGGCGCTGGCGCTTCGGATTCGGCGCAGTCAATGAACTTGAGCAGGAGTGTAGCGGTCTGAGGATATAGTTTGAAATGATCTCTTTTGCTCATCGTGATAGATTAATGTCAATGTCGATCGACCGTCGGCGCCTGATGCGCGTCACCTGGAACCAGTTGCGGCTGTTCGAAGCGGTGGCGCGTAACGGCAGCTTTACCCGCGCCGCGGAGGAGCTGTTCGTGGTGCAGCCGACGGTGTCGGCTCAGATCAAGCAGCTCACGGACACTATCGGGCTGCCGCTGTTCGAGCAAGTCGGAAAGAAGACCTATGTGACCGAAGCGGGCCGGGAGCTCTACGGCGCGTGCCGCGAGTTGTTCGAAGCTTGGGCGCGCTTCGAGATGCGGATCGCGGACATGAAAGGCGTGAAGCAGGGCAAGCTACGGATCGCCATCGTCAGCACGGCGAAGTACTTTATCCCGCGCTTGCTCGGCCCCTTCTGCCAGCACTATCCCGGCATCGATGTCGCGCTGGAGATCGCCAATCGCACGCAGGTGCTGGAACGCTTGACCAGCAACAGCGATGACCTCTACATCATGGGCGTCCCGCCGGACCACATCGCGATCGAACGCCACCCGTTTCTGGAAAATCCCCTGGTGGCCGTCGCGCCGCGCAACCATGAGTTGGCCGAACGCAAGCGTATCCCCTTGCCGCGCTTGGCTAAGGAGCGTTTCATCATGCGCGAAAGCGGGTCCGGCACGCGCCTTTCGACCGAAGAGTTCTTCGCCAAGCACAAGCTCGAATTGCAGGTGAAAATGGAGCTCAGCAACAACGAGGCAATCAAGTGGGCGGTAGCGGGCGGTCTGGGACTTGCGATCTTGTCTCAGCACGCGCTGATGATGGAGCCGATGCGTGACAAGTTGGCAATCCTGGACGTACAAGGATTCCCCATCATGCGCTCCTGGTTCATCGTGCATCCGGAAGGCAAGCAGCTGTCGGTCGTCGCACGCACTTTCTTTGAATACCTAAGAGAAGAGGCGCAGACCATTCAGGAGGAATTGCTCAGTCCCAAGTCGAAGCGGGTGGCGTAACGATGCCGGCGCAACCGAACGAACCGGCCGCGGCGTAAGCTGGACCGCGGCCAGGGTTCCAGCAGCGGGCTTGGCGGTCCGGTCGGGCTGCCGATGTTCGTTTCGCTCGGCACTAGAAGTATCGCACCAAGTCGATACCGACCCTGTTCTCAAACTGCGTTTGCTTCGCCAGGTCTGTCAGGGCATGTTCGACGAATGCGTCCAGTTCCCATTCCTGGCGCGCGCCGAGAACGAAGCCGAGCGTACCCCTGAGCGTCGCAGCCAGTTTGTCGCGCTCAAAATTCCAGGTGAGCCGGGTGGCTAGATTGCACGACCAACTGTCGGGCAGCAGAAAGGTCACGCTGGGTTCGAGCGCGATGCGATTGACGCGCGGCGCGCCGGGGTCGCGCTCGACCGAGCGCGAGTAGGTGAATTGCGCATTGATGACGAAGGTCTCGCTGCGCGCGTACGAGAACGCATATTGCGGCTGTAGCAACGTTGCGTTGTCCGAGAGGCGGCGATCCCGCGCCGTCTGCCACTGCACGTTAAGGCCTACGTTCTGACGTAATTGCGGCGTGCGATAGAACACCCAATTCAGCCGCGTGCCGATATCGGACAATCCGTAAGTCACCCCTTCGGCGCTGCTGAGCCGCTCGTATGGAAGCTCGAGCTGCCAGGAGTAGTTCCACTGCGCCCCGAAAGGACTGAGCAGCCGCAACCGTACGCGGTCCAATCGCTCGTCGCCCTCCAAATCTTGCCAGTCATAGGACAAGATGATCCTGCTGCGAGCGTACACCGGATTTTCGCCACCGACGTCGACACGCGGGTCCTCCAGCGCACCGGCGGTGCCCGGCGCCATCTGCGTCTGCGCCGCTGCGGGTGCGACGATTATGGACAGTGTAAGCACCAGAGCGGCACGGCGGCTGGTCGCGGGCGGTATGCCGCTGTGCTTCGTGTTACGCACCCACGACCGCGCGCTTCGGCTTTGTTGCCAAGCTGGCGACGATAGTCACCCCCAGAATGGTCGCTACACCGCCGAGCATCCAAGGAATCGGCACTTTGTAAAAGTCCATGATCAGCATCTTGACGCCGACCAACGTGACGATCGTGGCCAGACCATAGCCGAGCAAGTGAAAGCGGTCGGCCATATCGGAGAGCAGGAAATACATAGCGCGCAAGCCGAGGATCGCAAACGTATTGGCCGTGAAGACGATGAACGGATCGCTCGTCACTGCGAAGATGGCGGGTATGCTGTCGACGGCAAAAATCAAGTCGCTGATCTCGACCAGTACCAGCACGACCAACAGCGGCGTTGCATAGCGCAGCCCGGTCTTCACGATCGTAAAGCGCTCACCGTGTAGCTCATTGGTGATTCGAATGTGGCCGCGTAGCCACCGCAAGACGGGATTGCGGGATAGATCGGCCTTCTGATTGGTGAACAAGAACATCTTGATGCCGGTGAACACTAGGAACGCGCCGAACAGGTAGAAAATCCACGAGAACTGCTGAATCAATACCGCACCCAAGTAGATAAGCCCGGCGCGCATGACGATCGCGCCGACCACACCCCAAAGCAACACGCGCTTTTGGTACTCCGGCGGAACGGAGAAGTAGGCAAAGATCGTGATCCAGACGAACACGTTCTCGATCGCGAGGCCCTTCTCGATGAGATAGCCGGTGAAGTACTCCAACGTTTTTTGGTCGGCGACTGTGGCGCCGTACAAACCCTCCAGCCGCCACCACAACCACGCGCCGAACACGATCGCGGCGACGAACCATACGACCGACCAACTCGCCGCCTCCTTGGCAGAGACGCGATGACTGCCCTGCGTCTTCAGCACCCAGAAGTCGATCAGCAGTAGCACGACGACGAGCGAGGAGAAGCCGAGATAAAGGCCCAGCGTGCCGGTGTGTGCGATCTCCGTCATGACCTACGCCATCGCCCTAACGAGCCAGTTGCAAGAGAGCTCGCCCCACGCGTTGTCGCCGTCGCCCGGGCATAGATGAGCCGAGATCAAGAGCGGTCGACGGATACTTCGCAGCGCGGGCTAGCCTACGCCAAACAGCTTGCGGCCGCGCTGCAACAACCATGCGACGAGAACGATTCCGATCGAAACCAAAGCCCAGGCGCCGATCAACACGAATACGCCGACGGCCCGGACCAGATCGACACTCCAAACCAACCAGCCGGTCACGTCCGGATGGTTTGAAACAAAGTCTGCGTTCTGCACGATCCATTCGGCGGATCCTTGCACCACCGCGTACCCGCCGATGCTCAGCAAGGTCCATATGACAATGACGATGGAGGCAACGCTCCAGGTTAGCTTGCTCAACAAACAGTCCTCACGACGCGATCAAGATGAGAGCAGCCGGCGCGAGTATCTCTTGCGTTGGCTGCTCAAAGCTTCGGCCAAACCGAAAGAGTTGTGCTTAAAGCGCTAGTAGCGCAGTACTACAGCGCTAAAGCCTCGGCTCAGTTCTGTCCGTGCTGCGGATGCAATGGGTTATCCGCCCGGTTGTACTCGGCTTCTGTTATTTGTCCCTTCCCGGCGGTATCCACCTTACCCCACATGGCTTCTTCGTATCTCATGAACTCTTCCTTGGTCACCTTGTCGTCGTTGTTCGCGTCCGCCTGGCGGAATTCAGTTGGCGAGAGATAGTTCGGATGCAAGGGATCGGTGTCTCCTTTCAAGATCGACCATTGCTTGTCCATGTAGCCCATGAATTCATCCTTGGTCACCATCTTGTCTTGGCTGGAGTCGAGACGCGAGAAGCTCGGATGTAAAGGGTTGTCCTTTGCTGCGAGTGCTTGCGCTGCAACAGCGACCGTCAACAGACCTGCAACGACGACGCCGACTACGGTAGTGCTGCCTCGTTTGCTACGCATGGTTTGCTCCTCTTACAACTAAGGAACCTCTGAACAACCTACGTGATTGACGTTATGAGAGACGATTTGTCTC
>CAZILI010000375.1:0-4355 GCA_964539965.1 uncultured Burkholderiales bacterium
CGGTTCGCTCGCGCTATTTTCTTGGCGCGCCCCAAAGGTGGGGCTCGGCGGCAAGTTCGAGTTGGTCTCGCGCGAATCGTTTCTGCTGGTGAACAACGTGCTGCTGGTGACGGCGGCGGGCGCGGTGATGCTCGGCACGCTCTATCCTTTGTTTCTCGACGCGCTGGGCCTGGGCAAGATCTCGGTCGGCCCACCGTACTTCGATAGCGTGTTTTTCCCGATCATGGCCCCGCTCGTGTTTTTGATCGGCGTCGGCCCGATTGCGAAATGGAAGCAAGAGCGCGTGCCTGATCTCGCCACTCGCCTGCGCTGGGCGCTGGGCGTAAGCGTCGTCACCGCGCTATTGGTGCCGCTCGCGATGGGGCGTTGGTCCGCTCTCGTGAGCTTGGGCCTCGCCCTCGCGTTTTGGGTTATCGCCAGCGGATTTACCAATCTCGCCGGCAGGCTCACGCAGATGCCCGGTGGCCTGCGCGCTCGCCTGGCGGGTCTGCCGCGAGGCTACTACGGCATGTCGCTCGCGCACTGCGGCGTCGCGGTGTTCATCATCGGCGTGACTCTGGTCAAGGGCTACCAGATCGAGAAGGACGCGCGCATGGAAGTGGGCGATTCGGTGGAAATCGCCGGCTACACCTTCACCTTCAACGGCGTGGTCAACGTGCCCGGACCCAACTACACCGCAGCGCGCGGGCATTTCGACGTGCTGCGCGACGGCAAGCCGATGCGCAAGCTCTACCCGGAAAAGCGTTCGTACCGGGCGTCGGGACAGGTAATGACGGAGGCGGCGATCGATCATGGCGTCGTGCGCGATCTCTACGTTTCACTCGGCGAGCCCGTGGGAGAGCGCGGCGCCTGGGCGGTGCGCGTGTACAGCAAGCCGTTCGTGAGTTGGATTTGGAGCGGCTGTGCGCTGATGGCGCTGGGAGGATTCTTGGCGATGAGCGATCGGCGCTATCGCTTGGCGAAAGCCGCAGCGTCTGCGCCCTCGCCCGCTGCGGCGCCGGGTAGCGGCGTCGCGCGCACTGCCGCGAGCGAGCCGTGATCGCTCTACTCCAGGCAGTATCGTGCTGCAAGCCTTGCCTGGACTTGGCTGACACGCGTATACCCCCCAGGGAAAGGTCATGAATCGCTTCGTCATCCCGCTCCTTGTGTTCGTGGCGCTGGTCGTGTTCTTAGCGATCGGCCTCAAGCTCAAACCGCGCGAAGTGCCCTCGCCGCTCATCGACAAGCCGGCGCCGACGTTTTCGCTGCCGCGCTTGGACGATCCGCAGAAAGCCTTCACCCCCGCCGACCTCAAAGGCAAGGTGTGGCTGTTGAATGTGTGGGCCTCGTGGTGTGTGGCCTGTCGCGACGAGCATCCCGTTTTGGTCGAATTCTCAAAGACCGGCACAGTGCCGATCTATGGTCTCAACTACAAAGATCAGCGCGAAGACGCGCTACGTTGGCTCACGCAGTTCGGCAACCCGTACACCGCTTCGATCGTCGACGCGGAAGGCAAGGTCGGCATCGACTACGGTGTGTACGGTGTGCCCGAGACGTTCGTCATCGACAAGGAAGGCACCATTCGCTACAAGCAGATCGGCGCGGTGACGCCGGAAGTGCTGGAGAGCAAGATCCTACCGCTCATCAAGAGGCTGCAGGGATGACGCGCCTCCTCCTCACGCTCGTGTGGCTCTGCGTCGCGAGTGCCGGTTACGCGCCGCAGGCGGCCCGCGCGCAAACCGACCCGGCGCTGGAGGCGCGCGTGAAGGCGATCGCGGAAGAGTTGCGCTGCCTGGTGTGCCAGAACCAGACCATCGCCGATTCGGACGCCGATCTCGCGCGTGATTTGCGCGCGCAGATCCGCGAGAAGCTCAAAGCCGGCGCGAGCGAGGCCGACATCAAGAAATTCATGGTCGAACGTTACGGCGATTTCGTGTTGTATCGCCCGCCCATGACGGCAAGCACCGTTCTGCTTTGGTTTGGACCATTCCTACTGCTGGCGGCGGGCTGCGCTACGCTGTTCCTCGCGCTCAAGCGGCGCAAAGCAAGACCGGCTAGCGCAACGCTGAGCGCCGACGAAGAGCGTCGCGCGCTCGAGCTGCTCAACGCCGACAGCAAGCCGTGACCGGCTTCGTGGTCGCCGCGGCGCTGCTTGTGCTCGCCGCTTTGTGGTTCGTGCTGCCGCCCCTGCTGCGCCGCCAACACCAGCACGACGACGTGGAAGCGGCGCTGCGCCTGCCAGTCTACCGGCAGCAGCTGGCCGAGCTCGTTGCCGAACGCAGCGCCGGAAGCTTGAGCGAGCAGCAATACCAAGAAGCCAAGCGCGAGTTGGAGCGGCGCGTGCTCGACGAGTACCAGCCGCAGAAGGTCACGCAGATACAGGTCGTGCCGGCGCGGCGCAGTTGGCTGCTGCCCGCGATCGTCGGCACGCTCATGATCGCCGTCGTGATCGCCATGTACGCCGTGTTGGGCGCACCGGCGCTACTGACCAAGCCCGCGCCCGGCGACTTGCGGCTAGACAACATCACAGAGCAGCAGTTCAGCGTGATGGCGCAACGCATCGCGCAGCATCTCAAGCGCAACCCCAACGACCTGCGCGGTTGGGCCATGTTGGGACGTTCCTATCAGATGCTTGGTCGGCTGACCGACGCTGCGCAGGCGTACGGGCGCGCCGCGATCATCGCGCCGGACAACGCCGAAGTGCTGGCCGAATATGCGGGCGCGCTGGCGCTATCCAAGAACAACAGCTTCGCGGGCGAGCCGAGCCAACTGCTCGCCCAAGCGCTCAAGCTGAACCCCGATAGCCCGCGCGCGCTAATGCTGTCGGGCGCGGCCGCGTTTCAGCGCAGCGACTACCAGAGCGCGATCGGCCTGTGGCAGCAATTGCAGAAAGTCATGCCGAAAGACGCCGAGTACGCTCAGCAAGTCGCCGACGGCATCGCCCAGGCGCGCGCCGCGCTCGGCCAGGCCGCCTCTGCTCCCGCGGCAGCGGGCGCGGGCGTGTCCGGCACCGTGAGCTTGAGCGCGGCGCTGCAAAGCAAAGCCGCGCCGAGCGACACGCTGTTCATCTTCGCGCGCGCGGTCGATGGGCCGAAGATGCCGCTCGCGGTCGTGCGCAAGACGGCCAAGGACTTGCCGCTGCGGTTCGCGCTCGATGATACGCTGGCGATGTCTCCCGCTACCAAACTGTCCGCTTTCAGCCGAGTCACCGTGGAAGCGCGCATCTCGAAGTCCGGCAGCGCGACGGCGCAAAGCGGCGACCTCGCCGGTTCCAGCGGCGTCATCGAGGTCGGCGCCAGCGGGCTCGACGTCGTCATCGACAAAGTCATCGAGTGAAGCGCGAAGAGCCGCCGCGCCTCGCCTGGTGCCTGACCGGCTCCGGCCACTATCTCAAGGAATCGCTCGAGATGGCGCTCGCGCTGCCGAACGTGGATTTTTTTCTCTCCAAGGCGGCGGCCGAAGTGCTGCACATGTACACCCTCTCGGTGACGGAGTTGCGCAAGCGCGCGCGTGTGTATCGCGATCAGACCGCGAGCGCGGCGCCGGTCGGGCTGTTCTACTACGGCCACTATCACACAGTGGTAGTCGCGCCCGCCACTTCGAACACGGTGGCCAAGATGGTGGCCGGCATCTCGGACACCTTGGTGACCAACGTATACGCCCAGGCCGGCAAGCAGCGTATCGCCTCGATCGTATTCGCTTGCGATACCGAGCCGGTGGTGGAAACCGAAGCGCCGAAGGACTGGGTAACCCTGTACCCGCGCCGCATCGATCTGGAAAATAGCGCGAAGTTGAGGACCTTTGAATACACCACGGTCGCCGGCACGGTGGCCGAGTTGCGCGCCGCGCTCGACGCTCGCATGCGGGAATTGAGCAGCACGTAGGACCCCGTCCGCCACCACGACCGCGAAACCGGCCGCACCGGAAACGTCCCCTGCGCCCGCCTCGGGAAGGCGGGTGGTTCCGGTATACTCAAGCCTCGCCAGACCGGGCCGTCGCACTCGAGGAGAAGCCACCATGCGCATCTACAACAACGTCACCGAACTCATCGGCAACACCCCGCTCGTACGCATCAATCGCTTGAGCCAAGGCTGCAAAGCCGAGGTGTTGGCCAAGCTCGAATTTCAAAACCCCGCGCATAGCGTCAAAGATCGCATCGGCGTGTCGATGATCGAGGCGGCGGAGAAGGCCGGCGCCATCAAACCGAATACGGTCATCGTCGAGCCGACCAGCGGCAACACCGGCATCGCACTCGCCTTTGTGTGCGCCGCCAAGGGCTACAAGCTCATCCTCACGATGCCGGAAACCATGAGCAAAGAGCGCCGCGCGGTATTGCGCGCCTTCGGCGCCGAAATCGTGCTCACGCCGGGTCCCGA
>CAZILI010000376.1:0-324 GCA_964539965.1 uncultured Burkholderiales bacterium
GAATCCAAGGGCAGCGTGCGCAAGTGCGAGAGCGAGGAATAGCCGGTGCCGAAATCGTCCAGTGCGATGCGCACGCCTTGGGCGCTCAGGGCGCGCAAGGTGTCGCTCGCTGTGTGGGCGTCGGTGATCAAAGAAGATTCGGTGATCTCGACCTCCAACCGGTCGGGCGGCAAGCCGCTGCCCCCGAGCGCGGCTTGCACCGCCTCTACGATCGAGTGGCTCGCGCACTGCACCGGCGACAAGTTGACTGCGACGCGCAGCCGCCCTGGCCATTGCGTCGCTTGTTTGCACGCCTGCTGAAGCACCCAGCTTCCGATGGGGATC
>CAZILI010000376.1:334-4354 GCA_964539965.1 uncultured Burkholderiales bacterium
CGCATCCAGTCATCGAAGCTGCGCACGCGTTCGCCGGTCTCTTCCGCCACCGCGATGAACTCCATGGGCGAGATAAGTCCACGAGAAGAATGGCGCCAGCGCAGCAGCGCTTCGAAGCCGACTAGCTGCCCGGAGCGCAGACTGACTTGCGGCTGGTAGTGGAGCTCGAACTCGCCCTTCTCTAACGCGCGTCCTAGCTCGTTCAAGGTCGTCAAGCGGCTATGCGCGCGCGCCTGCATTTCGGCGCTGAACGTGCGCACGGTGTCGCGGCCGGCGTCCTTGGCGGCGTACAGCGCCATATCGGCGCTGCGCAACACAGCCTCACCGGTGTCGCCGTGCGTGGGCGCCCAGGCGACGCCTATGCTGGCACGTACCTCGATGCGCATGCCGTCGATCACGCACGGTTCGCGTAGCGCGCGCAGCAACGCGTGAGCGCGTTGCGTGGCTTGATCCGGATCGAGGTTGCAGCACACCAGCGCGAACTCGTCGCCCCCTAGACGCGCCAGAAAGTCGCCGGTTTGCGCGACATCGCTCGCGCGCATCGCCACCATGCGCAGCAAATCGTCACCGACGCCGTGACCGAGCGTGTCGTTGACGGTCTTGAAATTGTCTAGATCGAGCAGCAGCAAGGCAGCACCGCGCCCGCGCGTGACGGCGGCGCGCAAAAATTCATGGAATCGATGCCGGCTCGCGAGCCCGGTCAGCGAATCGAAATTCGCCAGCCGCGCAAGCTGCAGCTGATTGGCGCGCGCCTCGGTGACGTCCGAGCCGACGCCGCGCCAGGCATGCTGCCGATGCTGCTCATCGAACAACGGCTTCGCCGTCAGCGCGAGCCAGCGCTGCCGGCCGTCACATGCGGCAGGCACCACCAGATCGCGAAAAGCGACGTCGCCTGCCAGGTGTGAGATGAGCGCGCCCGCCGCCTCGCGCGCCTCGGCGCAGTGCGCCGGCAACGCCGCGTCGACGAGCTCTACCAGCGAGCGGCCACGCAGGCTGTCGATCGATCGGCCTAGCACTTGGCCCATGCGCTCCGAGACGTGCGTCAGGCGACCCGCAACGTCACTCTCCCAAAGCCAATCGCTGGTATTGGCCTCGAAGTCGCGCAGCAACAGTTCGACGACTTGCTTCTGCTGCTGAGTTTCGGACTCCGCCTGCAGACGGGCCAGGAACATGCGCGACATCGACAACACCGTGATCAAGATGATGCCTGAATAGGTGATCAGCAAGCAGCCGACGAACAGAAACGTAAGGTTGCCGGCGGCGTACAAGGTGTAGGCCGCGCCCAGGGTGAGGATGGCGATCCAAATCGCGGCGGCTTGTGGAAGGGTCACCAGCGCGAAGGCGCCCGCGCAGATCATGCCGGTGATGAAGGTGGCGACCAGGAGCCGGCCCTCACCGTCGATGCGCGGAAACAGGAAGATCGGCAGCCAAGCGAACAGCGCGGCCTTGATCGCGCTGAAGCCGCACGCAATGCGCACTTCGTGCCGACTGGCGCTGGCCCAGCCGTCGGCTCGCGCCTTCCACCAGCGGCTCGCCCATCCAACTGACGCCATGCCGACGGCCACTGACCAGGTGAGCAAACTGGAGTGCGGCAGCGTATGCCAAAACAACATGCAGATAAGCGCCGCGTTCGCGACGTTCACCCCGGCAGTAAGCGGCGCGAGCCGTAGCGCAGCGTGCAACTGCTTGGCTCGATACCTGCTCGCCAGGCTCTCGTTCAGGCCTGCCCGGGTAAAGTAGGCGGCGAGACGCCGCCATGGCCCAGCGCTGGCGCCGGGCGACGAGCCGGTCGCGGCGGTCGCCTCGCCGATTTCGGACGGTGTCTTCATTCGAGCTGGGACATCGAATCCTGCGGGCTCCCCCGGTAACCGCGCGACTGTACCGCAAGTCAAGTGCGAAATACACTTGACGAAACATTTCCTTGCAGTTCGATTCACGGGCGCGCGCGGTGCGTCAACCGGTTCGCGCGTGACTGGTGAGGTCATCGGATCGCGTTACAATGAAATTCCGCTGACTACCGCTTGCTGTACTGGGAGGCCTGAGTCGTGGATGTGCGTTCTCTAGTCGAAATCGAAGACCCTGGTTTAGGTGAACAGGGCGAATCGCTCATCGAGCGGATTTTCCCGGAGGGGTTCTACGTCATTGCCGACGACGGGCGGATGCTAACCACTCCCAACAACGCCGATCTGCTCGAGCAGGCGGCTGCCCTGGTGGAGGAGGCACGCGATCCGGACGATCCGTCCATTGCGGAGGAGTTGCAGGAGATCGTCTCCCAAGCCGACGAGTTGTCGCAGGAAGACTACGACGACGCCTGGGTGCGGGACGTCGAACGCCAGCAGGCTGAGGACGACGGCGGCGACTGGGACGATACCGACGACGACGATGACGGACTCGACGACGACGAAAAGGACTGGCGGCAGGACGAATAGCCCTACGCTGCGCCCCCCAGCGCCGCGGACAATACCGTCTCCGGTAGCAAATTGTTCATGCAGTCGAAGTGGCCGAGCGGGCACTCTCGCGAGAAGCATGGGCTACAAGACAGATCAAGCCTCAATACCGTCGCCCGATCCGATAGCGGCGGGGTGAATCTGGGGCTGCTCGAGCCGAACAGCGCTACGAGGCGACGATCTAGCGCGGCGGCGACGTGCATGAGCCCCGAGTCATTGCTGACCACGAGCCGAGCGCCGGCGATGAGATGGATCGCTTCCTCTAGCGTGGTCGAGCCGCACAAGTTGCGGCAAGCTTTGCCCGCTAGTTCCGCTACCGTTTCTCCAACCGCGCGATCCTTGTTCGAGCCCAGCAAACAAACGGTGTAGCCCGCCTCGCGCAACCCGCGGGCGAGAGTCGAAAAATGGCGCGCCGGCCAGCGCTTAGCGGGTCCGTATTCAGCGCCTGGGCAGAATATCGCCAGCGCCCCCGCCTCGCTCAAGTCGAGTTTCTCAAGCGTCGCGCGTCGCGCGCGCTCGTCGACCACTAGGCGCGGGTGGGGTAGCGGTCGCTGTAGCGGTGCGCCTAAAGGCTCGGCGAGATAGGCAAACCGCTCCACCATGAGAGGCAAGTCCGCTTCGTCTAGTGCGCGCGCGTCGTTCAACAGGCCGCGACGCATTTCGCCGATGAAGCCCGTGCGCTTGGCGATGCGCGCGAAAAACGGTAGCAGCGCGGACTTGGCCGAATTAGGCAGCACGATCGCCTGGCCGTAGTGCGCAGCGCTCAATTCGCGTCCGAAGCGGCGCCGCGCCAGCAGGCGCAGCTCACCGTGCTTGAACGGATTGTCGATGACGCGCGCCACCTCCGGCATGAGCCGGTACACCGGCGCCACCCACGCCGGCGCGAACACGTCGATGTCGGCGTGTACCCGGCGCTCCTTGAGGCGACGCAGCAGGGGTTGCGACAGCACAGCGTCGCCGATCCAAGCCGGCGCGATGATGAGAATGCGCTCAGTCAAGTCCGTGAGTTGCCGGTCAGGCGGCGCCGTGCCGCGACTGACTCAGGACGCGTGCTTGCCGACCAGTTTGTAACGCGTACCGCAGTAGGGGCACAACGCTTCGCCGGTATCCTCGACCTGCAGAAATACGCGCGGATGGGTGTTCCACAGCTTCATCGAGGGCAGCGGGCAATGCAGCGGCAGATCCTCGCGGACGACCTCGAGGAAGCGTTGGTTCAGTTCCGTCGGCTTGGCGGCGCTCACACCGCTGCTAGCCAATCCAGGTGGCGCTCGTTCTTGCCTTGCACGAGGTCGAAGAACGCTTGCTGGATCTTTGCGGTGACCGGCCCCAGCCTGCCTGCGCCGATGACGCGACCGTCGAGTTCGCGTATCGGCGTCACCTCGGCGGCGGTGCCGCTGAAGAACGCCTCGTCGGCGATGTACACGTCATCACGCGTGAGCCGCTTGGACGACACTTCGAAGCCCAGCTCGCGCGCCAAGGTGATGATGGTCTCGCGCGTCACGCCGATCAGGGCGGAGGTCAGCTCCGGCTCGTAGATCTTGCCGTTTTTGACGATGAACAGGTTCTCGCCCGG
>CAZILI010000377.1:0-2801 GCA_964539965.1 uncultured Burkholderiales bacterium
GGGAGAGAACGCCATGCAGACCAACACCGTCGAGCCGAAGTTCAAGGAGCTCGCCGCCGGCCTGAAATTTCCGGAAGGGCCGGTCGCGATGCCCGACGGCTCGGTGATCCTGGTCGAGATCGAGCGCGGAACCTTAAGCCGCGTGAGTCCCGACGGGCAGATCACGGTCATCGCCCAATGCGGTGGCGGCCCGAACGGCGCGGCCCTCGGACCGGACGGGCGCATGTACGTGTGCAACAACGGCGGATTTCAATGGATACGCGGCGGGCCCTTCCTGCGCGCGGGGGATCACCTGTCGCCGGACTATGTCGGCGGCAGCATCCAAGCGGTCGACCTCGCCTCGGGCGCGATCCAAACGTTGTACACCGCGTGCAACGGCGAGCCGCTCAAGGGGCCGAACGATATCGTGTTCGACCGGCACGGCGGCTTCTACTTCACCGACTTGGGTAAGCGCCGCGGCCGCTCGATCGATCGCGGGGCGATCTACTATGCGTTGCCGGACGGCAGCTCGATCAGCGAGATCGTGCATCCCTTCGATACACCCAACGGCATCGGACTGTCGGCGGATGAGAGCACTTTGTATGTCGCCGAGACCAGCGGCGCGCGCGTCTGGGCGTTTGACATCGAGCGGCCGGGCAAATTGAAACCCGGGCCGCACGCGTTCTGGCCCGGGCGGCTGGTGTACAAGTTCACCGGCTACGAGCGCTTGGATTCGTTGGCGATCGACGCCGAAGGCAACATCGTGGTGGCGACGTTGGGCACCGGCTGTGTGACGGCGATTTCGCCCGAAGGCGTGGTGCGGGCCAAGGTGCCGGTACCGGAGTTCGACATCATGGTGACCAACGTCTGCTTCGGCGGCCCGGATTTGCGCACCGCGTACGTCACTTCCTCGGGCCTGGGACGGCTGTACGCCATGCAGTGGCATTGTCCCGGCTTGCCGCTCAACTTCTTGCAGCGCCGCTGACCGTCATGCGTATCGGCTTGTTCGACCAACTGCCGTGCGCCGACTGGCAGTCGGAGCGCAAACGCTATGAGGACATCCTTGCCCAGATCGCGCTCGCCGACGAACTGGGATTCGACATCGCGTGGCTGGGCGAATTGCACTTCAGCCGGAACTTTTCCATCCTCGCCGACCCACTGATGGTGCTGGCGGCCGCCGCGCAGCGCACCACACGCATCCGCGTAGGCACGGCGGTCAGCTTGCTGCCGCTGCAAAACCCGATGAAGCTCGCCGAGCAGGCCGCCACCGCCGATGTGCTGAGCAACGGTCGACTGGAGTTCGGCGTGGGCCGCGGCACTGCGCCGATTCACTACACCGGCTACAACATCGCGTCGGAAGAGAGCCGCGAACGCTTCGAAGAGGCACTCGAAGTGATCCTCCAAGCGTGGACGCACGAGCGCTTCTCCTATCAGGGAAAGTACTTCAGCGCGCAAGATCTCGAGGTCGTGCCGCACCCGATACAGCGCCCGCATCCGCCCATTCGACTGGCGGCCAACAGTCCGGAGAGTTTCGCCGGCGCCGGCCGGCGCGCGCTGCCGATTTTCGCAACGCCCGGGATCAATCCACCGGACAAGTTGCTCGGCTATCTCGAAACTTATCGCAACGCGCTGCCGCCGGGCGCGCCCGGTGAGCGGGCGGTGGCGTTCTCGGTGCACGTCGCCGCCAGCCGCGCCGAAGCACGGGAGCAGAGCGAGCAAAGCTTGCTTCATTTCTTCCGCACGGCGGCCGAACGCTTGCGGCCCTTGAGCGGCGGCGACGTCAAGGGTTTCGAAGCGTTTCAGCAAGCCGTCGAGCGCATGCAGCGCATGCGCTTTGAGGACATCGACCGCGAGATCGGCGTGTTCGGCGATCCGGCCTACTGCATAGAGCGCATACGCGAACTGCAGCGCGACTTTGAGATCGACGAGTTCCTGTGTTACTTCAATCAGGGCGGCATCATGGATCCCGCACTGGTGCGCCGATCCATGACCCTGTTCGCCCGCGAGGTGATGGCGCACTGCCGCTGAGGGATGGCCGAGGCCGAACGATCGAAATCCGATCTTCCCACCCGTGTCCGAACTGAAGCCGGAGTTCTAGGCGTACAAGGAGTTCTTGGACGACGCCGATCAAAAACTCTACCGCCCCAAGAACGGCGGGCGCAATCGAGTCACCTGGTAGCGCGCACCAGGGCGTCCGGCTCTCCGTCCGGCCGGGGTGGCGGGCGGTTTCTCGCCGGCACGTCGGGCGGGGGGAAAGGCCGAAAGGCGAGAAATTCTTGCAACGAGATCCGCCCGTCGCGGTCGGTGTCGATGCGATCGAACGCTTGCGATACGAGCGGCATGCCCTGAGCCTCATCGGGCGTGAGAAAGCCGTCGTGATTCGCATCTCTGGCGCGCATGTCGAATTCCTTGCGCCGTGCCATGGGGTCGTCGGGCGGTGGGCGTGGGCCGAACGCCGGCTCGGATGCCGCGGGCATCGACGGCGGCTCTTGTCGTCGCATCGCTTCCCTGCTCGGGTCGGCCGGCCTTGCAGCCTGCTCCGGCGGCGCGGCGGCGGGCGCCTCTTGTCGCAAAGTCTTCGCAGCGCGCAGCTGTTGCTCGATAGCCTGGAACCTGCGCTCCTGCTCGAGCTTCAGAGTCGTCATGCGCTGCGCCTCGGCGCGTTGTTCGGCGGCGAGTCGCGCCGCCTGTTGCGCGGCCCGCGCTTGCTGCGCGCGACTGCGCTCCTGGTACCAAAACGCGGCCGCCACCAGCGCGGCTAGGACGAGCACCGCGCCGAGCAGGGGCGCGCGCCGGCGCGCCGGCTGCGGTGCAGGAGGCGG
>CAZILI010000377.1:2811-4331 GCA_964539965.1 uncultured Burkholderiales bacterium
ATGCGACATGAGCGCAGCAACCGCATCGGGATTGAGCGGCGCTGGCGTCGGCGCCTTGCCCTCGAGCGCGCCGCGCCAGTCGGCGACGCTTCGGGGGCGTTGATTCTCGTCCAATGCCATCGCCCAGCCAATCGCCCGCAGCGACGGCGCGCTGACTCGCTCACGCAAGGATTGCAACGTGTCGGGAACGGTGTCTTTCTTGAGGCGGCTTACGGCATCGGGCGGGTTGTGGCCGGCCAGTGCACGAAACAAGACGCCGCCGATGGCGTACAAATCGGTCCAAGGCCCTTGCTTGCCGTCGACCGCGTACTGTTCGAGCGGTGCGAAGCCGGGCGTGATGATCGAGGTGATAGTCTTGGTCGCGCCGCCCATCGCTCGGCGAGCCGAACCGAAATCGAGCAACACAGGCCCACCGCGGGCGCGCAGAAAGATATTCGACGGCTTGATGTCACGATGCAGGAAACCGGCGTTGTGCACTGCCTGCAGGCCGTCCAACAGCGGCATCAATAGGCCGATGAGTTGCGCCTCGCCGAGCACCGCGCCGCCCTTAAGCAGCTGATGTAGCGACTGGCCCTCTTCATAGTCCATCACCATGTAGCCGGTGGCGTTCGCCTCGAAGTAGCGGTTGACGCGGACGATGTGCGGATGACTGAAGCGGGCAAGCGTGCGGGCCTCCTGCAGAAAGCGCTGCAGGCCCCATTGGTAGTGCTCTTGCGCCTCGGCGTTCATCGGCATGACCGCGCCGTCGGGCGCACGCACCACGCAATCGCTCGGAAAATACTCCTTGATGGCGACCCGCTTTTCCAGATGCGCGTCGCGACAAAGATAGGTGATCCCGAATCCGCCGGCGCCGAGCACCGATTCCACGCGGTACTCGGCCAACACCGATCCGGTCGGCAGGGCGTTACGATATGCGCTAGTGTCCGACACCTGCAAGCTTCCCTCGCAAGCACGCAACGGCTGCGAGTATATTCCCGTTGCGCTGCCTTGCCACTGTCTGCGCTCGCATGGGAGATAATAGCGAGCACGCCACGGGCGCGCGCGACTTCTTCGACAGAGGAGCACATGAGCAAGCCGATCCTGATTCTGAACGGGCCCAACCTCAATCTGCTGGGAACGCGCGAGCCGCATATCTACGGCTCGACCACGCTCGCTCAGGTGGAAGAAATGTGTCGGCGCCGCGCCGCGCAGCGCGGACTGACCATCGCATTCCATCAGTCCAACAGCGAAGCGCAGATCATCGATTGGATCCAGGGCGGCATCCAGGGCGCCGACGGCATCATCATCAATCCGGCGGCCTTCACGCACACTTCGGTGGCGATTCTCGATGCGCTCAGCATGGTGAAGCAGCCGATCATCGAGCTGCATATCTCGAATCCGCACAAGCGCGAGTCGTTTCGGCATCACTCCTACGTGACCTTGGCGGCGACGGCGCTCATCTGCGGGCTAGGGGTGAGCGGCTATCCGCTGGCCGTCGATGCCATGGCGGATCTGTTGGAGGCACGCAAGGCCGCCGCACC
>CAZILI010000378.1:0-4295 GCA_964539965.1 uncultured Burkholderiales bacterium
GTGCTCAGGGTCATCCGGCGGCGACCGGCTGCGCTTCGGCGACGACCGGGTTGGTGAGAACGCCGATGCCCGCGACTTCGACCTCGACGGTGTCCCCCGCTTTCATCCAGAGGGGCGGCTTGCGGCCGAGCCCGACGCCGTGCGGCGTGCCAGTAGAGATCACGTCGCCAGGGACGAGCTCGGTGAACGTGGACACGTACTCGATGATCGTGGGCACGTCGAAGATGAGATCGCTCAGTGGGCCGCGCTGGACCTCGCGCCCATTGAGGCGCGTGACGAGCGTCAAGACGGCGGGGTCGGGAATCTCGTCCGCCGTCGTGATCCAGGGGCCGAATCCGCCGGTAGCCGGAAAGTTCTTCCCGACCGTGAGGCAATGCTTGAACTGGTAGTCGCGCACCGACGCGTCGTTGAAGCAGGCGTAGCCGAAGACGTGTTTGAGCGCATCCTCGCGGGCGATGTTTCGGCCGCCTCGGCCGATAATCACCGCGAACTCACCTTCGAAATCGAAATCGGTGGACAGCCTAGGGCGAATCATAGCGCCCTCGTGCGGCACCAACGTGTTCGTCAGTCGCAAGAAAAGCATCGGATACTCGGGGATCTTGAATCCCCCTTCGGCCGCGTGCGCCTTGTAATTGAGGCCCACGCAGACGATCTTCTCCGGATCGGTGATCGGCGGCAGCAACTTGACTTCGGCGAGGCGACAATCCGCGCTCCCCGCAGCAGCCTCGCGCGCCGCGGACGCCGACACGCCGGCCGCGATCGCAGAGCGCAGCGTGGGGTGAGCAGGGCCGAGTCGCCGCCCGAGATCATACGCGTCGTCACCGATGATCACGCCGTATGACGGCCTATCTCCTACCAAGAAGCTTGCAAATTTCATCCTAGACCTCACGAATCCTTGATGCGGATCGGTACGAAAATCGTACGACCCTCCCGCTCCACCAATAGGGCCGCACTGCGCTCGGCTTTGCCGAGCGCCGCCTGAAACTCTTCGATCGATTCGATTCGATCGTTATTGAGCGCCAACAGCACGTCGCCCGGCCGCAGCCCGGCCACGGCAGCCTGCCCGCGAACGTTCTCGATCACGAGATTACCCTCGGTGCCCAACTGCCGCTTCTCCTGCGCCGTCAGCTCGCGCACACCCAGTCCGATGCGCTCGCTTTTGCGGGCCTCCTCGGGCCCGCGCGCAGCCGCCTGCCGTACGCCGAGCTCACCCACCTTGAGTTCGAGTTGCTTGACAGCTCCCTTGCGCCAGATTTCGAGCTTCGCGGCATTGCCGGGACTCACCGCTGCCACGGCGCGCGACAGATCCGCCGAGCCTTCGATTTCCTTACCGTCGAGCTTTAAGATCACGTCGCCGGCCTGGATTCCCGCGCGTTCTGCCGGCCCGCCCGGTTCGACCGAACTCACCAGGGCGCCGGTCGCCTTGCTCATGCCGAACGACTCGGCCAGTTCCTTGTCGACATCCTGGACCACCACCCCGATGCGCCCGCGACGAACCTTGCCGTGCGCCTGCAGGTCGTTCTTGATCTTGATCGCGAGATCGATAGGAATAGCGAAAGACAACCCCATGTATCCCCCGCTGCGGCTATAGATCTGCGAATTAATGCCGACCACCTCCCCGCTCAAGTTGAAAAGAGGACCGCCCGAGTTACCGGGATTGATCGGCACGTCGGTCTGCAGGAAAGGAACGTAGTTCTGATTTGGCAAGGCCCGGCCTTTGGCGCTTACGATGCCTTGGGTCACCGTGTTGTCGAAACCGAAGGGCGAACCGATAGCCACCACCCACTCGCCGACTTCGAGCCGACTGGCGTCACCAACCCGCACCACCGGCAAATCCTTCGCCTCGATCTTGAGCAAGGCCACGTCCGTGCGCTCATCGGCGCCGATCACTTTGGCCTTGAAATCGCGCTTGTCGGTCAGGCGCACGATGACTTCATCGGCGTTGTCGACCACATGCGCATTGGTCAAGATGTAACCGTCGGCGCTGATGATAAAGCCCGACCCGAGCGAGCGGGTTTGCATATCCTCGGGGGCCGAGTCGGGAGGTGCGAAGCGGCGGAAGAATTCGTAGAACGGGTCGTCCGGCGACATACCGGGAAACCCTCCGCCGCGTCGCACGGTCTGCGTAGTGCTGATATTCACCACCGCCGGGCCCTCTTGCTTGACCAGCGCAGCGAAGTTGGGCAGCGCGATCACCGGCGCGGTGGCCGCAGGGCTGGGGCGGGGCGCGGGCGCGACGCTGGCTTGAGGCGTTGCGGTTTGCGTCGGCGGCTGCGCCGCGGGCGCGCTCGCTTGCGGTGCAGCCTGCTCCCGCTTGCCGCAGGCGGTGAGCAACACCATCACGGCCGACAATACGGCCAAACCTAATCGCTTGGATATGCTATTCAGCTTCATGGTAAGGAATGCGCGAGCGACGTGCGCAGGCTGTTCGCAGCCCACGTTAGAGAGAGTTGATGAGAAAGCTAGCCTAGGCTCGCTGTCCCTTCTGCCAGGCGGTCTTGCGATAGTCTTCTTCGCAGTACTGATCACAGAACACGCGGCCCTCCGGCAGGGGTTCGTTGCAGTTGTAGCACCTGCCGTTGGGCGGCAAGACCGATTGACGGTCACGCAACGCCAGCCGCCTCAGAAAATCCTCTTCGCCCTGCGCTAAGTCGACATCGTCCATCGTCAGCAGTCCGTCAGTAGCAGCTAGCCACCCGTAAATAGGGCGCCCGCCGGCAAACTTCAAGCGTACCATGTTGACCCCAAGTCCGTCGCGTCGGTAGACTGACGCCACCGGTTGGCCGAGGTCGCTATGCGCAACAAGTTGATCGTGGGAAATTGGAAGATGTACGGCAATCTCTCCGCCCACGACGCCCTGTTGCGCGCACTCTCCGGGCCCGTCGCGCAATTATCGACCATTTCGGCTGCCGTGTGTGTCCCCTACCCGTATCTCGCTCAAGCGCGCGAATTGCTCGCTTCTTCTGCGCTCGCATGGGGCGCCCAAGACCTGTGCGAGTTCGACTCCGGAGCGTATACCGGCGAGGTGGCCGGCGCGATGCTGAAGGAGTTCGGTTGTACCTACGCCATTGTCGGCCACTCCGAGCGGCGCACACTGTTCGGCGAGGGCGACGGCACCGTGGCACGCAAGTTCATCGCCGCCCAGCGCGTCGGACTAACACCGATATTGTGCATCGGAGAGACCCTGGCCGAGCGGGAGGCCGGCGAAACCGAACGGGTCGTCACCCGCCAGCTGACCGCGGTCATCGAGGCGGCCGGGATCGGCGCCCTCGCGCGCAGCGTGCTCGCCTACGAGCCGGTGTGGGCTATCGGCACGGGGCGCAACGCGACGGCCGAGCAGGCGCAAAGCGTGCATGCGTTCGTTCGAGCGCTGCTCGCGCGCGCCGATGCGACGGTGGCGGCCGGCGTGCGCATCTTGTACGGGGGTAGCATGAAACCCGGAAATGCGGGACAATTATTGGTTGAGCGCGATGTCGACGGCGGGCTTGTCGGCGGCGCATCGCTCGTGGCGGACGACTTTCTTGCCATCTGCCGAGCGGCAGTTACGCGCTAGCGTTAGATCAGACAATCATGCATACCTTCATTTGGATCGTACATATTCTGGCCGCGTTGGCGCTGATCGGCCTGGTGCTGATTCAGCACGGCAAGGGCGCAGACGTAGGCGCGGCGTTTGGCAGCGGCTCGGCCGGCAGCTTGTTCGGCGCGGCGGGCGCAGCCAACTTTCTGAGCCGGGCGACCGCCATAGCGGCCGCCGTGTTCTTCGCCGCCAGCTTGGGGCTCACCTATTTCTCGGGCCGCAGCAGCGAGTCCGTGGGCGTGATGCAGGGCGTGGCGAGCGAACCGGCCAAGCCGGCCGCCAAACTCGACAGCAAGGGCACTGCGCCGCCGCCGGCGCCGGCGCAACAGGGTCAGGCACCGAAGCCCAACGACATACCGAAGTAACTGCCTGGCAATGCTGCGCGACGACCGGCTGTGCGAAAAGGCGCTCCGGGTTCGGTGCATGTTGTCGTGGCTTGAATCGCCGACGTGGTGAAATTGGTAGACACGCCATCTTGAGGGGGTGGTGACGAAAGTCGTGTGAGTTCGAGTCTCACCGTCGGCACCAGAGTTGGGCTAGGAGGCCAAACATTGACGATCGAGCGTCCAACGAGCAAGCGCGGCGCCGGGTGGGGCAGACGGTCCTCGAGCCTTTCCGCCCGATCCCCCTAACCCATGCTCGCTAACTATTTCCCCATCTTGGTGTTTATCGTCGTCGGCCTCGGCTTAGGCGCCATTCTCTTAATCGCCGGCAAGGC
>CAZILI010000379.1:0-4266 GCA_964539965.1 uncultured Burkholderiales bacterium
CGTGCCGCCGCTCGCGTGGCTGTTGCTGTTGGCGAACGTGTTTTGGGCGATCGCCTACGACACCGAGTACGCCATGGTCGATCGCAACGATGACGAAGGACTTGGCATTCACACCTCAGCCATTCTGTTCGGCCGATACGACGTCGCGGCGGTCATGCTGTGCTATGCGGGCACGCTCGCCTGTTTGGTCGCCGTGGGTCGCGCGCGCGACCTCGGTCTGCTGTACTACCTAGGCCTCGCGCTGGCGGCGGGCATGATGGGGTTCCACTACCGCTTGATCCGCTCGCACACGCGCGAGGGCTGCTTTCGCGCTTTTCGGCACAACAATTGGGTCGGCGGCGCGGTGTTCGCCGGCATCGCGCTGCATTACCTCGCGGTCCGCCTCAAGTGACGGCGCGCACCGCGTAGCGCTGCTCGGCCACAGGGAAGTTGGCGACGGCGAAGGTCTCCTGGATCGCCTTGTTGGTGGCGAAGTAGACCGACCAGTAGTCGTCGGGCCGGCAGCATGGCCGCACCGCGAGCTGAGTGCCGGTCGGGGTAAACGCCAAAATCTCCACCAGCGGGACGGGCTGCGCCAGCACGCCCGGCACTCGCGGCAGCGCCTCGCGCAAGCGGGCAATGGCGTCGTTGGGATCGACGCGGTGATCGACCTCCGCAGTCAGATCCACGCGGCGATGCGGGTTCGTGCTGTAGTTGATGATGGTGTCGGAGAAGATCTTGTTGTTGCCGACCGTCGCGCGCAAGTTATCCGCGGTGTCGATGGTGGTGGTGAACAGCCCGATTTCGACGACCTTGCCGGTCACCCCGGCGGCGGCGATGCGATCGCCAACGCGAAACGGCCGCAGGACGAGCAGGAACACACCGGCGGCGAAGTTTGCCAGCAGTCCCGCCCAGGCCGCGCCGATGGCTAGCCCGGCGGCGGCAATCAACGCCGCGAACGAGGTGGTCTCGATACCCAGCACGCTCAAGATCGCCACCACCAAGAACACGCGCAGCAGCACATGCGCGGTCGAAGCGGCATAGCGCACCAAACTGGCGTCGAGGCGCTGGCGCTCGAGCACGCGCCGAAGCGCGGCCAACAGCCAACCGATGGCGTAGCCGCCGACCACCCATAGGGCTATGGCCGCACCGATGCGCCAAAGCAGCGGCACGAGATAGGCTGTGGCGAATTGACTCAGCTGGCTAACATTGGCGTCCGGCATGGCGGTCCTCCTATTGCGTCCCAGAACGCAGGGAGTATATCGCGATAAGGCGCATCTGGATGCGGCCTTGAAGCTGGTACAGCTAGGAGTATGAATCGGCCGCTCGCGGCCGAAGGGTTAGAACTTGTACTTCAGACCGATCGACAAGAGGTCGACGTTGTCCTCGCCCGAGGCGGAGGGCTGCCCAAGGCGGTAGTGGTCCCAGCCGCCTTGCACTCTGAAATTGCTCGTGAAGTCGTACTTGAGGCCTAGGCCATAGGTGGCGCGCGCACGCCGGTCGGCGGCCTCCAGTTGGCCGGGAGTCAGGTCGACGTCGCCGCTGTAGGCGCCGAGGCGTCCGACGAGGCCGAGCTTGCGGCTGATCGACCAAGTGCCGGTGCCGGCCAGCTCCCAAGCCTTGGGGCGGTAGCTTGAGCTCAGATTGCTGGGATCCATGAGGCTGACGTCGCGCATGTTGCTGTACGGCAGATCGGTACCCATCTCCAACGACCAGGCGCGGCCGAAACGGTAGGCGCCGTAGATCTTGCGTGAGGCCGCCCCGTCGGTGACGCCGCCGCTCACGCCGCTGGAATGGAAGTCCATCAGAGGACGCGCGGTGGCGATACCGCCGAACCAGCCGGTACCAGCGGCGGCCGACCAATGCGCCGCGCCTAGCCCTATCGCGACAAGCAATGCTTTGGAGAGAATCCGATTCACTTTCGCTTCGCCCGCCCCGCCTCTTTCCTACGCTCAAATCATACCTCAAATCGCCTGGGAAAGTCAGCCGTCAAAACGGAGAAATCACGGCACAAATCAGTTCTCTTCGTGAGTCCAGCTCAAGAGCATGTCCATCGCCGCCTCGGCAGCGGCCGCGCGCGGGTGATTGACCAAGAACACCAGCGCGAAACGCTTGCCCGATGCCGCCAAAACGTAGCCGGCGATTGCCTTGACCCCGTCCAGCGTCCCCGTTTTGATATGCGCGTATCCGGTCACGCCATTGTTTTTGAGCCGTTTCTTCATGGTGCCGTCGACCCCGACCAGCGGCAGAGAAGCGACGTACTCCGGCATCACGGCGCTCGTATAGGCACGCGCCAGCAGTTGCCCCAGATGCTCGGCGCTGATGCGCTCCACGCGTGATAGGCCGGAGCCGTTTTCGATAACCAGCTCGCCGAAGGCGAGCCCCTTCTGTGCCAGCCATTGCCGGATCGCGGCGGCGCCTCCCGCGGTCGTGCCCGGGGTGGCGCTCTGTGCAGCCAGCGCCAGCAGCAGCTGCCGCGCCATCAGATTGTTGCTCCACTTGTTCACGTCGCGCACCAGCTCGCTCAGGGGCGGCGACTCCCAAACCAACAGGGCCGGGTCGGCGGTAGGGGCACTGCCCTCCCGCGCTCGGCCGGCGAACACCCCGCCCAACTGGCGCCACAGCAGCCGGAACAGCGAGCCGATGTAATGCGTGTTGGAAAGAAGATTCAGCTCCATCGACTTCTCGCCGCAGTCGGCAAAGAAAGCGCCGGTGAGACGCACGTGCGCCCGCTCGGGCGAGCTCTGCACTTCGCGCTCGATGGCCTCGCGCCAATCGCTCGGACACGGCCCATCCTTGAGCTTCACCTCGTTGGTCAGCCGCACTTCCGGCAACGGCGGATCGGCATAGACGCGCAACGCGCTGCGCTCCGGCTGAGGGACAAAGTGCAGCGCCACCGACTTGAAACTGGTCATGGTCGCTTCGGGATTGGTGTTGTAGGCGCGATAGCCGCGATTGTCGAAGCCGTTGGGATCTGCCTCGGCGGGCGCGAAATAGCTGTTGTCGATGATGAGATCGCCCTTGATTTCCCGCACGCCGCGCGCGCGCAACGCGCGCAGCAGCAGCCAGAAATCCTGCAGCGTAAGCTTCGGGTCGCCGTAGCCCTTGAGCGCTAGATCGCCAGCGATCACCTCGCCCTTCGTGAGGTTCCCGTACACTTCCGTTTTGAAGCTGTAGGCCGGCCCTAGCAACTCGAGCGCCGCGTAGGTGGTCACGAGCTTCATGACCGACGCCGGGTTCATGGCACGATCGGCGTTGTGCGCGACCGCTGCCTGCTTGGCACCGGGCTCGACCACGTAGACACCCACCGAGCCCAAGGGGATGTCCGCTTGTTGTAATGCCTTCTCTACGACGTTGGGCAAACCCTGCGCGCGCGCGGCGGCGAGCCCGCCCGCTAACGCCGCGACCACAGCGCACAAACGCAAGCCGCGAAACCAAGATGCTGTCATTGTCCGGGGAACCAATATAATCCGCTGTTGCCGCGAGCATACGCGAAGGCGCCGGCGAAGAACAACTCGCTCGCTCTTTCATCTGCCGCCCATAACACGAACGCGCCCGTGCTCCCCCTCGATTACGCGCTGAGCATCATCGTCGGCTGGCTCGCCATCGGCCTGCTGGGCCTGCTGGCGCCACTGAATCTGAAATGGGTGAGCCGCGTGCTGTTCCCGCTCGGCGCCGTACTCGGCCTGGCGCTCGCGCTGTGCGCTTGGTTCGCTCTGTCTGCGCCCGCCGCCGTCGCGGTGTTGGCGCTCGGCCTGCCGCAGTTGCCGGTGCACGTGCGCCTGGACGCGCTATCGGCCTTCTTTCTGCTCGTGCTGGGACTTACCGCGGTTGGCGTGTCGCTGTTCTCCGCCGGCTACTTTCGCCGAGGCCAGGGCACCGCGCCGGGGTTGCTGTGCTTGCAGTACCACTTGTTTCTCGCCGCCATGGCCGCGATCCTGGTGGCGGACGACGGCTACGGCTTTATGCTCGCGTGGGAGACCATGGCGCTGGCGTCCTATTTCTTGGTGACCAGCAATCATCGCTTGAGCGAAATCCGCGGCGCCGGCTTCCTGTACTTGCTGCTCGCCCACATCGGCGCCATCGCCATCTTGCTGTGCTTTGCCGTCATGCAAGGCGACATGGGCGACTACACCTTCGCCGCCATGCGCGGGAGTCAGCCGAGTGCACCGGCTGCCAGCGCTGCGTTCGTGCTAGCGCTGTTGGGCTTCGGCGCCAAGGCGGGGCTGCTGCCACTGCACGCTTGGCTGCCCGAAGCGCATCCCGCGGCGCCCTCGCCGGTGTCCG
>CAZILI010000380.1:0-4245 GCA_964539965.1 uncultured Burkholderiales bacterium
CCGACATCGTGTGGACCATCCCGAGCTATTCGGCCGGGCGGTTTCCCCTGATGGAAGTGTTCGAGTTGCCTTTCATGACACGCAACGCCGAGGCGGCGAGTCAAGCCGTTTGGGACTACGTGCAGCAGCACGCGGCGAGCGAGTTCAAGGACGTCAAGCCGCTCGCTTTCCATACGCACGGCGGCGGATCGTTCCATATGGTGAAGAAGCCGATCGCCAAGCTCGCTGACCTGCGCGGGCTCAAAGTGCGGGCGCCCACGCGGCAAACCACCAAGCTGCTGGACGCGCTGGGGGCGACTCCGGTCGGTATGCCGGTGCCGCAAGTGCCCGACGCGCTCGCCAAGGGGGTGATCGACGGTGCGCTCTTGCCCTACGAAGTCGTGCCGGCGATCAAGGCGGACGAATTGACTAAATTCCACAGCGAGCCCGAGGCTTCCGGCCCGACCATCCATACCTCGGTGTTTATTCTTGCGATGAACAACGCGAAGTATGACGCTCTGGCGCCCGAGCTCAAGCGCGTGATCGACGCCAACAGCGGTGTGGCGCTGTCGGCGCAGCTCGGCAGAATCTTCGCCGAGGCCGAAGTCACCAACCGCAAACTGGTGCCCGCCGACAGCATCAACGTGATCGGCAAGGACGAGATCGAGCGTTGGAAGCAAGCGGCGCAACCGGTGACCGACGGCTGGGTGCAAGAGGTGACCGCCAAGGGCGCCGACGGCAAGGCGCTGCTCGCGAGCGCGAAGGCGCTGATCGCCAAGTACGGCAAGTAGCTGTGTGTTTAGGCCCAGACCTGTCGCGCTAGATCGACCACCAGCTTGAGCTTCGCGCGCTGGGCTTCCACCGCGATGTCGTTGCCGTGCACGGTGCTGGAGAAACCGCATTGGGGCGATAGGCAGAGCTGATCGAGCGGTACGAAGCGCGCGGCCTCATCGATGCGGCGCTTGATATCGTCGATCGCTTCCAGTTGGCCGAGCTTGGTGGTGATCAAACCCAACACCACGATCTTGCCTTTCGGCAGGAAGCGCAGCGGCGCGAAATCTCCCGACCGAGCGTCGTCGTATTCGAGAAAGTAGCCGTCGACGGCGAGCCCGTTGAACAGCACTTCGGCGACCGGATCGTAGCCGCCTTGAGCGGCCCAGGCGCTTTTGAAGTTGCCGCGGCACAGATGCACGCAAGCCACCATGTCGGCGGGTCGCCCGGCGATGGCGGCGTTGATGAGCTTGGCGTAACGGCGCGGCAGCGCGCTGGGGTCGTCGCCGCGCGCTCGCGCACCCTCGCGCATCTTGGCGTCGCACAGGTAGGCGAGGTTGGTGTCGTCGAGCTGCACGTAGCGGCAACCGGCGTCCGCCAGACTGGCCAGCTCGGCGCGATAGGCGGCGGCCACGTCGTCATAGAACGCGTCCAATTCTGGGTACGCCTCTTTGCTGATCGCCGCACGCCCGCCGCGAAAGTGCAGCATGGTAGGCGAGGGAATGGTGACTTTGGGAGTGCGGGAGGTGTGTTGTTTTAGGAATTCAAAGTCAGCGCGCTGGATCGGCTTGACGTGCCGAACCTTGCCTGTAACGTGCATGACCGGCGGCGCGAAATCGACATTGCCGGCGCTGCTGCGAAAGCTGACCGCGATACCGCCCTTGATCTCCACACCTTGCAGTTGCTCGAGAAAATCGATGTGGAAATAGGTGCGTCGAAACTCACCGTCGGTAACGCCTTGCAGGCCGAGGTCCTCTTGAAACTTAATGACCTCGACGATGGCGCGATCCTCGGCCGCGCGCAGCGCGGCGGCGGTGATTTCACCGCGCTTGTGCTGTTCTCTTGCCTCTAGCAAAGCGGCCGGACGCAAGAAACTACCAACGTGATCGGCGCGAAACGGAGGGCGCTGGCGCTCGGGCATAGGTTTTCGGCTAAAGGGGGCGGCTCGGGTCGATGATGGTGCGCCACATGTGGGCGGTCGGACTACCGTCGTTGCCGAGCCCTTCTCTCGGTTGCTTGAAATGGCGGCCGATGATGTCGGTGAACGGCTCGAGAGAGAACGGCGCGCTGCGATCGAAGCCGTAGTCGTCGAACATCGTGACCTGACGCGCGATCATGTACCAAGGATGATTGCGCGCGAATTGGTAGGCGGCCTCGATATGGGGCGGCGGACGGTAGTCAGGGCCGAACATCGTGAGATATAGCTCCGGGTATTGGTAGCCGACCGCCGGGTCGGGGTAGAAGCGCAGCGCTTGGTGGTAGCGTATGCCCCAGGCGACGCGCTCCGATACGTAGGGCTCCAGCAGTTGCGCGCCCCACCAGCCGTGATCGGGCCGAATCAGCGCCAGCGCGATATCGTGCACCAGGCAGGCGAGCACGGTCTCTTCGTCGGCGCCGGCCGACTGCGCCAACGAGGCACACTGGGCACCGTGGTGCGCCGCGGCGAACGGCAGCCCGTGCCACGGCTTGTGCAGTCGGCGGGTGAGGATGTCGGCAAGGGTGGGGCGTGCCGGCATGGGCGGCATGTCCACATCCTGGTGCGCGCTGCGTGCCGTGATCTCGCCGATTGTTCGCATGTCTGGCGCCTGATCGTTCGCCATAGTAAAGTCCCCCGTTCGGGCATTCTAAGCCGCCGCGTCCGCATTGTGTTGGCGGCGAACTCATCGGGGACCGCAAAGCATGCAATCGGATAGCGCTACTGCCGCGCAACGGCTACTCGAATCGAGTGCGCGACTCGGGGTCGAGTACATCTTCACTAACCTAGGCAGCGATCACCCGGCCTTCATCGAGGCGTTCGCCCGCGGTCAGGAGAGCGGGCGCGCACAGCCCCGGGCGATCGTCTGTCCGCACGAGATGACGGCGCTGAGCGCGGCGCACGGCTACGCCATGCTGACGCGCAAGCCTCAGCTCGTGCTGGTGCACGTCGATGTGGGCACGCAGAACTTGGGCGGTAGCGTCCACAACGCGGCGCGCGGGCGCGTGCCGGCGATCATCGTCGCCGGCCTGTCGCCGCTCACCACCGACGGCGATCGGGTCGGCGCGCGCAACGAATTCATCCACTACATCCAGGACACCGCGCGACAGCACGAGATCGTGAACCAGTACATGAAGTGGTCGTACGAGCTGCGCGCGCCGGAGATGGTCGATGCGGTTCTGCTGCGCGCGCTGCAAATCGCGACCACCGCGCCCGAGGGGCCGGTGTACTTAACCGGCGCGCGAGAGGTGTGGGAAGGGCAAGCCGGGACTGGGTCGGAACCGGCACAGGAGTGGCCGAGCGCTCGTCTCGGCGGGTTGCCGCCGCAAGCGGCGCGAGAACTGCATGAGGCGCTGCTCGCCTCCCAGCGCCCCATCGTGATCACCGGCTCACTGGGGCGCCAGGCGGAAGCGGTGCGGGCGTTGGTGGCGCTATCGGAGCGTATCGGCGTGGGGGTTTGCGAAGTGAGCCCGCAGTACGCGAATTTCCCGGGCGATCATCCGCACCATCTGAGCTATCGCCGCAATGCGCTGGTGGCCGAGGCAGACTTGATTCTGATGATCGATGTGGACGTGCCTTGGATTCCCTCCAAAGTGCGCCCGGCGCCCGGCGCCGCGCTTTTCCATATCGACGTCGACGCGGTGAAGCCGCAGCTCGGCTTTTGGCATTTTCCGGCGCAGCGCAGCTATCAGGCCGACAGCTGGTGCGCGCTAGAGCAACTCCTCGCGCTCGCCGAGGGGCCCGCGCCCGGGCGCGATGCGCGGCTGCAATGGATCGCCGCGGCAAAGCTGCGCCAAGACGCGCCTCGGTCCCAGCGCGGCGGCGAGGCGATCAGCGCAGAAGAGTTGACCGAGGCGGTGGCGGAACTGGTGGGCGAGCGCACGCGTGTCCTGTTCGAAGAGCCCTCGAGCACCGAGCTGGTCCCGAGCATACTGAAGCTCGGCCAACCGGCTAGCTATTTCAATAGCGGCGGGGCGGGACTCGGTTGGGGTATCAATGCCGCGATCGGCGCCAAGCTGGCCGACCCCGACAGCGAGGTCATCGCCCTAGTGGGCGACGGGTGCTACCTATTCGGCGTGCCGAGCAGCGCGTACTGGGTGGCAAATGCCTATCGCACGCCGTTCTTGACGATCATCTACAACAATCGCGGCTGGCACTCGCCCAAGCTGTCCACCTTGTGGGTACACCCGGACGGCGCGGCCAAGCGCAACGACGCTTTTTGGGTGACCATGGGGGTCGGGGCGAAGCTGGCGGACATCGCTGCGGCGGCGGGCGGAGCGCAGCCCTTTGTCGTCACCGAG
>CAZILI010000381.1:0-4236 GCA_964539965.1 uncultured Burkholderiales bacterium
CGGGATGCAAGATGCGTCCCGCGTCGTGCCCGCTCACGTAGCGGTCGATGCGGATCTGACCGGTCACGCGATCCACTGCCAGCGCACAGTAGTCGAACACGAAACCATAGGCCGCCGAAGCGTTGATGCGCTCGGCCGCATCGGGCGCGGTCAACCCCTCGGGTGACCAAAACACCGTCTCGCGCAGCGCGCCCTGCATGCCGGCCGGCAGGGTGCCGGGCGACCAGTGCGCGCTGCCCGCCACACGGTGAAACGCGAGCGAGCGCTGCGGCTGCGCGCGATCGAACAATTTTCCGCCTTCGAAGGTGACCGCCTCGGCCGGACAATCGAGAGCAGCGGCCGCGATCTGCGCGAGCTTGGCGCGAAGTCGCTGCGCCGCCAAGTGCACGGCTCCCGCGGCGGCGCCGGCAAAGCGGCTCGCGTAGTTGCCGGCGGCGATCGACCACGCGTCCTTGCGCGTATCGAGTTCTGCGTTGACGGCGATGTCGTGAGGTGTCAAGCCGAACGCGTCGGCGGCGATCTGCGCTGCCACCGTGACGTGCCCTTGCCCTTGCGGTACGGAGTCCAGCACTACGCTCACACTGCCGAGCGCGTCGATCGCCACCGTCGCCGCCGCCAACGCGCCGTCCTTGGCCCCCGCCTTGGCGCGCTCTTGCGCGCTGAGCACGGTCGTGATGTAGCCCATGTTGGAAATCGATGGCTCGACGATGCAGGCGTAGCCGATGCCGTACAGCCGGCCCGCCCGGCGCGCCGTCTCGCGGCGCGCCTTAAGCTCCGCCAAGCCGCCTTGTTCGCTCGCGCGATCGAGTAACGACTGGTAGTCGCCCGAGTCGAGCAGCGCGCCGGCCACCGCGCGGTACGGAAACGCCTCGCGCGGGATCAAATTCGCCTTGGCGACCGCAAGCGGATCGAGCCCCAGGGTCACGGCGATGTGCTGCACCAAGCGCTCGAGCGCGAAGTACACTTGCGGCCCGCCGAAGCCGCGCACCAGCCCCGCCGGCGTCTTGTTGGTGAGCACCACGCGATTGCGCACTTGCAGGTGGCGAATGTCGTAGGCGCCGGTCAAGCAGCCGTGCATGCGATAGAAGGTCGCCGGCTCGGGGGCGCGCAAGTAGCCGCCGCAGTCGTCGATCTGATCGTAGGCGAGCGCGGTGATCTTGCCGTCGCGCTCGACCGCGGCCTCGATGGTGGTGAGCCGGTTGGTCGAGGCCGTCGCGGCGACCAAGTGCTCGAGCCTATCCTCCACCCACTTGACCGGCGCGCGCGCCTTACGCGCGGCCAAGCACATGAGCACGATGTACGGAAACGCCGACTGCTTCACGCCGAAGCTGCCGCCGCTGTCCCGCGGGGAACGCAGCCGCAGCTTGTTGCCCGGCACCTTGAGCGCCAGCGCCATCACGGGGTGCAAGGCGAACGGCCCCATGAAGTTGGACAGCACGTCATAGCCGCCTTCGCCCGCGTGGTATTCGGCCACTACCACCGAGCACTCGATCGGCGTGCCCGAATTGCGCGGATAGGCGACTTCGAGTTTCACGCGATGCGGTGAGCGTTCGAACGCGGCTTGCGGCTCGCCGTAGCTGAAACTGCGGTCGCTGACGAGGTTGCTGCCTACGCGCGGATGCAGCAGGATCGCGCCGGGCTGCATGGCCGCAACCGGGTCGAGCACCGCATCCAACGTGCGGTATTCGACTTCGATGAGTTCGAGCGCGTCTTCTGCGATGTAGCGGTTCTCGGCCACCACCACCGCCACCGGCTCGCCGACATAGCGCACCCGATCGATGGCCAAGCACCAGTGCTCCATGGGCTGCTTCACACCGACCATGAACGGCGCGGCCCATGCCTTGACGTCCGCACCCACCAACACCGCGCGCACGCCCGGCAGTTCGAGCGCCGCGCGCGCCTCGATCGCGACGAGCTCCGCGTGCGCGTACGGCGAGCGCAGGACGGCCCCCTCCAGGGTGCCGGGCGCGACCGGCATGTCGTCGGCGTAACGGCCGCTGCCGGTCAATAGCGCGGCGTCTTCGAGTCGCTCGATCGACTTGCCGAGATAGCTCATGTTATCGGCAATACGCTAGGGGTATACGGCTGTATGCCGCATCCACAGTAGCCTCTAACTGCCTTACCTAGGCCAGTATGCGATCGGAGCGCGTGCTTCGGCATCAGCGCGCGCGCAGCTTGAAGCGCTGGATCTTGCCGGTTGCGGTCTTGGGCAGTTCGTCGACGAACTCGATCCAGCGCGGATACTTAAACGGCGCAAGGCGCGCCTTGACGTGCTGCTGTAGCTGCGCGGCCAACTCTTCCGAGGCGCGCGCGCCGGGCTTCAGCACGACGAAGGCTTGCGGCTTGACGAGTTGGTCGTCGTCCTGTTTGCCGACCACGGCCGCTTCCAACACCGCGTCGTGCTCGATCAGCGTGGATTCGACTTCGACGGGCGAGACATATTGGCCGCTCACTTTCAGCATGTCGTCGCTGCGCCCGCAGTACACGTAGCGGCCGTCCGCGTCCTGCAAATACTTGTCGCCGCACTTGGTCCACGCGCCGGCAAAGGTGGCGCGCGAGCGCTCGCGGTTGTTCCAATACATGATCGCGGCGCTGGGGCCGCGCACGTGCAGATCGCCCACTTGGCCGGGCGGCACCGCGTGGCCCTGCTCGTCGAGGATGCGCACTTCGTAGCCCGGCACCGGCTTGCCGGTGGTGCCATAGCGAACATCGCCTGCGCGATTGGACAAGAAAATATGCAGCATCTCGGTCGAGCCGATGCCGTCCAGGATATCGACGCCGAAATGCCGACTCCAGCGCTCGCCCAGTTCCTTGGGCAACGCCTCGCCCGCCGACGCGCAACAGCGCAGCCGCATTTCGTCGCGCGCCGGTAACTCGGCGCTCGCCAGCATGGCGGCGTAGAGAGTCGGCACGGCGTAGAAGACGCTCGGCCGATGGCGCCTCAAGCGCGCGAACACCGCGGCCGGCGTAGGACGCTCTGCCATGAGCAAGGTGCTAGCGCCCACCGCGAGCGGAAACGACAGGGCGTTGCCCAGACCGTAGGCGAAGAACCGCTTGGCAGCGGAAAAATCCAAATCCTCGCTGTTGAGTCCTAGCACGGGCCGGGCGTACAACTCGGCCGTCTCGATCATGCTGGCGTGCGCATGCACGGTGCCCTTGGGCGCACCGGTCGACCCCGAGGAGTAAAGCCAAAAGCACATGTCGTCGCGCGTGGTCGATGCCGGCTGCGCGGCAGCGGGGCTCGCGCGCGCGAGCAGCTCGCGCATCGACAGGTGCCCCATCGCCTCCTCGCCGCTCACGATGACGTGTTTCAAGTGCGCCAGCTTGCCGATGAGCGCGGAAAAATTCGCCAGCAGCGGCGCGGAGACAATCAAAGCGCGCGCGCGGCTGTCTTGCAGCATGTACTCGTAGTCCGCCGGCGTGAGCAAGGTATTGACGCACACGGGAACGACGCCGGCTTTGATTGCGCCCAAGAACGCGGTCGGAAAGTCGATTGTGTCGTGCAGACAGAGCAGCACGCGCTGCTCGACGTCGATGCCGAGCTGGCGAACGGCATGCGCGAAGCGATCGACGCGCTCGGCCAGCTCGCCGTAACTGTACGCCGCAGTGTTGTCGTAGTACGCGATCTTGGCGGCTCGCCCGGCGCGCAAGTTGCGCTCGATCAAGTCCACCGCCGCGTTGTACCGACGCGGGATGTCAAGCCGCGGCGGGCTCACGCTGTGATCGGCTTCGCTGATGCTCAACACTCCTCCGTAGGGCGGATTTCTGTCCCGCCTGATTCTAACCCGCGCGCGCCGCCTCTTGAATGAGCTGCCAAGCGCGCTCGACGTGGCGCCGCTCGGTGTGGGTCTGCCCCACGCAAAACCGCAGAGTGTAGCGGCCGTCGAGCACCGTGTGGGTGAGATATAACTTGCCGCTCGCGTTGAGCCGCTCGAGCAGCTTGCGATTCGCTTCGTCGCCTCCTTTGTGGCGAAAGCAAACCAAGTTCAAGCGCGCCGGCACCGCGAGTTCGAACTCGCTCGATGCTTGCGCCCAGCGCGCGAAGGCCTGCGCCAGTTCGATGTGTTCCCGCACGTGATGCTGCAGGCCTTCGATGCCGTAGTGGCGGATGACGAACCACAGCTACCAGTCGATCCGAACTGCACTGCATTTGGTATGGATAATGACCCCGGGTGCTTTCTCGGTTTACCTCGAGATCACCCCCAATTGAGATCACCCCCATACCATTGATTTCAC
>CAZILI010000382.1:0-4231 GCA_964539965.1 uncultured Burkholderiales bacterium
CCTTTGCCGACCAACGCGACCGGCTTGGCGCCTTTGCCCGCGCCGTGATGCTGCAGGACGATGAACCTGGGCGGGTTGCGGCTGCCGCGCGCGACCGAAAGCAGCGAGCCCATGCCGAGCTTCTCCATATCTTTCTGCTCGAGCACCTCGACCTTGAGCGAATACGACTTTGCCAGCGCGCGCGCCTGATCGGCAAGATAGGCGGGTGTGCAGACGTTGGGCGGGGTGTTGCCGAGATCCTTGGCGTACTTGATGCCCTCGGCGATCGCCACGCCGGCGGCGAGCGCGCGCGGGGCGGCCTTGTCTTCGTGCGGCAAGGCCAAGGTCAATTCGCCTAAGGTCGGCTTGGGCGCGTCCTTCTTACTTTTGAAATCATCGAACCGGTAGGCCGATTCCAGCGCGACCAGCACCGCATGCTCGACCTTCCACGACAGGCTGCGGTTGGCGACCGCCACTTCGGCCAAGCAAAACACCGCGTCCTTCGCTCCGGTGTCGAACAAAGCTTTGACGGCGGCGCGCGCCGCCTCGCGATAATCTTTGTCGCCGAGTTCGCGCTCCTTGCCCAGCCCGACCAGTAGCACTCGCGCGGCGCCGATGCGCCCGACCTCGAGCAGCAAGAGCGTCGCGTTGGCTTTGCCGCTCATGTCGCCGCGCCGTATGATTTCACTCAAGCGTTTGCCGCTGGCGCGATCCAGCGCCGCTGCGCTCGGCGTGAGCTTGCCGCCCTCGTACACGCCGACTACGATGCAATCGGCCTTGCTCGCCTCTGCTGCAAGAACTTTTGTGCTAAATTTCAACGCTTGCTCCCTATGCGAGTGAGGGCGCGGATTGCGCGCCCGAATGCCCCGGATTATCGCTACAGTTTTTGTGAAAAGTCAAAGCCGCTGCGGCGGCGCGGATTGAGCCGCTCGCCATGATCTTCTCCCGCAGTTTGATGCGTGAATTCGCCCAACTGGCCGTGGTGGTGGGCGCGGTGCTGCTCGCGATCACCTTCACCACCCAGATCATCAAGCTGCTCGGCCGCGCGGCGGGCGGCATACTACCGGGCGACGCGGTGTTGGTGTTCTTGGGGTTTGCCGCGCTCAACTATTTACCCATTATCCTCTCGTTGTCGCTGTTCATCGCCGTGCTGTTCACCCTGGGGCGCTCGTACCGCGACTCCGAAATGATCGTGTGGTTCAGCGCCGGCAAGAGCCTTACGAATTTCGTGGCTCCGGTGGCAAAGTTCGCCGCCCCCATCGTCATCGTGGTCGGCGTGCTGAGCTTGTTTTTGTCGCCCTGGGCGTTGCGCAAGAGCGGCGAGTTCCAGACCCAGATCGACGCGCGCAGCGACTTGACGCGCATGTCTTCCGGCGTGTTTCGCGAGTCCAAGCGCAACGATCTGGTGTTTTTCGTAGAGAGCATCGACGCCAAGACCAATCAAATCCAGAACGTGTTCGTGCAGTGGGTGCAGCACCAGCAGCTCGGCGTGGCGGTGGCGAAATCGGGCTATCAAGAGGTGGGCCCGCGCGGCGAGCGCTTTCTCATCCTGCAGAACGGTCGGCGCTACGATGGCACGCCGGGGCAAGCGGACTACAAAGTGACCGATTTCGAACGAGCGTGGGTGCGGGTGGCCGACGGCGACGCCGGCGCCCGCAGTCCCAATGCGCGCATGCTCACGCCGCAAGAGATCGTCGGCGCTCCGACCCTAGAGGGAATGGCGGAGTTGCATTGGCGCATCGGATTGCCGGTCAGCGTAATGGTGTTGGCGCTGCTGGCGATTCCGTTGAGTTATGTGAATCCGCGCGCCGGCCGCTCGGCGAATCTCATTCTGGCGATTTTGGTCTACACCATCTACAGCAATCTTCTGTCCATCGCCCAAGCGTGGGTGTCGCAGGGCCGCTTGTCGCCCTGGATCGGTGCCTGGCCTGTGCACGCCCTCATGCTGTTGGTGATGCTGTCGTTGTTCGCGTATCGCAGCGGTTACCGGCCCTGGCGGCGACTGCGCCGCGCTGCCTAGCGCAACGGCAGTCGATGCCGCCAAGCCGATATAATCGGCTCGCTCCGATGAAGCTTCTTGCGCTCGACACTTCCACCGAATACTGCTCGGCCGCGCTGTGGCTCGACGGCACCGTCGATCAAGCCGCGAGCCACGCCGGACAGCGCCACAGCGAACTGTTGTTGCCCATGGTGCACGCCCTGCTCGCGCGGCACGGGCTGCAAGTCAGGCGACTGGACGGCATCGCGTTCGGCGCCGGCCCCGGCTCGTTCACCGGCCTGCGCATCGCCTGCGGCGTGGCGCAAGGGCTCGCCTACGGCGCCGGGCTCAAACTCGCGGCGGTATCGACCTTGCTTGCACTCGCGCAGGCGAGCGAGGGCAAAAGCGTGATCGCAGCGCTGGACGCGCGCATGGGCGAGATCTACCACGCCGCTTACTGCCGGTCGGCTGCCGGGGCATGGTGCACCGTGAGCGCGCCTTGCCTGGTCAAGCCGGAGTCGGCGCCGCCCGTGTATGCCGCCGGGTCCTGGCTCGGTGTCGGCAGCGGGTTTCTCGCGCACGGGCCCGCGCTACGCCAGCGCTACGGCGCCCAACTCGAAGCGGTGCGCGCGGACGCCTTTCCCGGCGCGGCGGCGATCGCGGCGTTGGCCGCGCCGATGTTCGAGCGCGATGAGGTTTGCGAGCCCGCTCAGGCGCTCCCGGTGTACTTGCGCGACAAGGTCGCTTTTACCGAGCGCGAGCGTGCATCGAGATGAGCGCGCAACCCCAGGACTTGTTGTGTTTCGAGCCGATGACGGAGAAGGACTTGGCCGGCGTGGTGGCGATCGAGACCCGCACCTATCCCTACCCCTGGACCTTGGGCAATTTTCGCGATTCGCTGCAAGCCGGACACGCTTGTTGGATGTGCCGCTATGGCTCGAATACGGTCGGCTACACGGTGGTCATGCTGGCGGGCGGTGAAGCGCATCTGTTGAACCTCACCATTGCACCGCAGTGGCAGGGCTTGGGTCACGGCGGACGGCTGCTGACGCACGTGATCGAGCAGGCCAAGCGCGAGAGGATGTCGGCCTTGCTGCTAGAGGTAAGGCTATCCAATCAAGCGGCGCAGAATCTCTACGTCGGCTTCGGCTTTCGCGCCATCGGCGTGCGCCGCGGTTATTATCCGGCACCGGTCGGCCGCGAGGACGCCATCGTCATGGAGCTGCGCTGGGCATGAGGCGCGACGAGGCCTATCTCAAGGAGCTCGGGTTGTGGCCGCGCTGGCGCCGGCGCGGGCTGAGCGAGCCGGAGATCGTGGCGAGCGCGCGGGCGAGCGAGGCCGATCACCAGGCCGCGCCGAAGCCGCTCGCCGATTCCCCGTCGGACCGGCGGGCCGGCATCTTGGCGATGGACTGGGCGGAGTTGAAAGCGTGCGTGCGCGATTGCACCGCGTGCGCGCTGGCGCGCCAGGGACGCAAGCAAACCGTATTCGGTGTCGGCGACGAGAACGCCGACTGGTTGTTTATCGGCGAGGGCCCGGGCGCGGAAGAAGACGCCAAGGGCGAGCCGTTCGTCGGCCAAGCGGGGCGGCTGTTGGACAACATGCTCGCCGCGATCGGGCTCGAACGCGGGCGCAACGTGTACATCGCCAACGTGGTCAAGTGCCGCCCACCGGGCAACCGCAACCCCGAGCCCGCCGAAGCGCAGGCGTGCGAGCCGTATCTCACGCGGCAGATCGAGCTGATCAAGCCCAAGCTGATCGTCGCGCTCGGCAAGGTCGCGGCGCAGAACCTGCTCGGCAGCGACGCCAGTATCGCTAGTATGCGCGGGCGTTTGCACAGCTATCGTGGCATCCCGTTGCTCGTCACCTATCACCCCGCTTATTTGTTGCGCAGCCTCCCCGACAAGGCGAAGGCTTGGGCCGATCTCGTCTACGCGCGCAGGCAGATGGCGCGCTTGGTCGCCGGCTAGCGCGCCGGCTCGATCACCAGTGGTAGTCCAGTCCGCCGAATAGCGCGAGCTAATACCGGCTCCTTGAAGTTCCTGGTCGATAACGCCCTGTCTCAGAGTGTGGCCGAGGGACTTCGGGGACGGGCTACGACGCGGTCCATGGTCCGCGACCGAAAACCTACAGAACGAAAGCGATCCGGCAATTTTCGAATGCGCTGCCCGCGAAGGAAGAATTCTGCTTTCCGCCGACGCGGATTTCGGGACACTGCTCGCGCAGCGGCGACGCGCGACGCCGTCCATAGTTCTGTTTCGCCGCGGCACTGA
>CAZILI010000383.1:0-4220 GCA_964539965.1 uncultured Burkholderiales bacterium
ACTTCCAGTACACGCCGTTTGACGTGTGGGACTTCGACGGCGTCAACGAGCACATCCTCGCCGATTTGGACGGCAAGAAGGTGTGGCTGCACGGCGATCGTAACGGCTTCCTCTACAGCATCGATCGCACCAACGGCAAGTTCGTCTACGGCAAGGAAATCTCCAAAGTGAACTGGGCCAAAGGCTTCACTGCCGAAGGTCGGCCGATCGTCAACCCGGAGAAGGTGCCGACTTACACCTACGAAGCGAAGGACATCTGCCCGGCGTCCGAGGGCGGTAAGTGGTGGAACCCGATGGCTTATAGCCCCGACAAGCAAATGGTGTTCGTGCCCAGCCGCGAAATCTGTACCGACATCATGAGCAAGAAAGGCGAGCGCGAAGAAGGTAAGCCGCATTGGGGCATCGGCACTATCAAGTGGAACAAAGGCCACGGCCAGTTGGTCGCCTTCGACGCCAAGACCGGTAACAAGAAGTGGACCGTGCAAGCGCCCTCGCCATTCATGAGCGGCGTGCTCACCACGGGCGGCGGTCTCGTGTTCGCCGGTACGCCGGAGGGCGAGTTCAAAGCGTACGATCAGGATAGCGGCAAAGAACTTTGGTCGTATCAAACCGGTTCGGGCATCGTCGGCAGCCCGGTGAGCTACTCCATCGGCGGCAAGCAGTATGTGGCGGTGCCGTCGGGCTTCGGCGGTTGGACCGGCTGGGCTACCATCGGTGGCGGCGGTGCGCCGCACCTGAAGGACAGCCGCAAGGGCGGCTACGTGACCGTGTTCGCCTTGTTCGAAGAGTAGTCGGCCTCGTATCTTGAGAACCAAGAAGCGGCGGCGCTGCCGCCGCTTCTTCCTCTATTTGACGACTGCAGAAGAACAATATGCGCTCTCCCTTTCCTTCCCGCGCCCCTGTGGCTTTGCTCGTCTTGATGTTTGCCGCCGGTGCCCGCGCCGAAGAAGAACCGAAGAACCCGTTCGCCGGCGACGCCGCGGCCGCGGCCGACGGCAAGAAACTGTTCCATAAGATGGGCTGCTACGCCTGCCACGGTCATGAGGCCGAAGGCGCGGTCGGTCCGGATTTGACCGACGATGAGTGGATCTTTCAGCCGACCGACTCGATGATCTTCAACACCATCGCCAAGGGTCGGCGCGGCACTACGATGGCGCCTTTCGGCGATCAGTTGAAGCCCGAGGAGATCTGGAAGATCGTCGAGTTTCTGCGCGACAAGAACCGACAACGCAACGCGAAATAGTGCGGTGTGCAGAATCGCCTCAGGCAGGGTACCCGGCTAATGCCTCCATGGTGTAGCGGCCGGTGGTTCAGCTAGCGCGAAACTTCCCAGTCAGACTATCCGCTGCTCTTCCACCACGAACGCGGTGATCTCGCCCAGGAACGAGAGCGCATGCGTCATCGCGGCGCGCCCTGCGGGTGAAGAGAAAGCCGCCTCCAAGGCAGCGGTGTTCTCGAACCATAGTTCTACGATGCCGTCGATCGGCAGTTCGGCATAATCGCATGGCCGTCCCTTGATGCGCTCACGCGCGATCAGCACGTTCTGCCGGTAGCCGGCCACGCCCGGCATCTTGCGAATCAAGTCGCGGTGCGCGACCCACTCGCCTCGGAAATCCTCTTCGCTTAGGTCAGAACGCCGCTTCAAGGTCGACATGCGTTTCAGCAATGCGGTTCGATTCGGCGCGGCGGGCAACGGTACGACCTCGTGCTGCGCGGCCGTGACGATGTGCAGATCGCCCAGGAAACGCCGCTCATCGGCGACCAACTGCGCCGCGAGATCGCCGCTCGCAAAGGCGCTGTCGGCCTGCTGCGCCCGGTCGAAGTACAACTGTGAGATGCCGTCGAAATCCCACGGACCGCGCGCGAACTCGATACCCCGCTGCAGGCGTTCCGTGACGCGATTTTGCCAATACTCTCGAAGGTTGGGCGCACGCGCCGCCAGCGGACCGTGCTTGTCGCGCCAATACGCGCTGAATTCCTCGCTAGACCAGCCTGGCTGCTTGCGCAGCAGGCCCATGCGGACATACTCGGTCATCGGTTCTTCGGTCCTCGACGCAGGGCAGGATCGTCTCGCGCACTTCAACCGGTCAGATCCTCGCCGCATCTTCTCACTACTTGGTCGGAAACGCTACCAGGTCGCGAGCCTTTCGAGATGGTCCCGTCTTGCGAGGTTGTGCCACGCTCATACTCGGTTGAAGAGCGGGCAAGACTCTCGCTCCCGCTCGGAATGATCTCTCAAAGCGTTCCCCTTGCGCCCGTGCGGCGACGTCAAGGGTTTGACTGCGCCCGAGCGCGGCGGATAAAGTCTCTCGAATTCGACATCGCTCGACGCCCTCGAGGAGGAGAACAATATGGCGGTACTTCGTGATCGACCCTACCCGCAGTTCAACTTTCTGGTGGATCTCGGCGACGGCAACACCGAGGGTCCGCAGGCCGGCTTCCAGGAGGTGAGCGGCCTCGGCATGGAGGTGAGCGTGACCGAGTACCGCAACGGCAATTCCAAAGAGAACAGCGTCATGAAGATCACCGGGCTCAACCGAGTCGGCGACGTGACCCTAAAGCGCGGTGTGATCGGCTCGCTCAATCTGTATCAATGGCTCGATCAGATCCGCAACGGCGATCAAGGCGCGCTGCGCACAGTCACCGTGCATTTGCAGAACGAGGACCACACGGCGATCGTGCAGACTTGGAAGCTCTTGCGCGCGCGCATCATCAAGCACACCAGCGGGCCGTTCAATGCGCGCGGCACGGACGTCGCCATGGAAGAAATGGTGCTGGCGTACGAACGTCTCGAGATGGAGTAGCACGGCATGCGAGCGGAACGCGAGCGCCCGTACGGCAACGCGAACTTCCTGGTCGATCTGGGGCACGGCGACGCGAGCGGCGCCGGCGCAGGGTTCTGCGAGGTCGTCTTTCCGCAATTCCGCCTCGCCGCCGCCACTGCGTCGGCCTCGCCGACGACGGACGACGAGGCGCCGGCGGGGAGAGGCGGCTCCCCTCACCTCATCCTCAGGCGCGGGGTCACCGGCGCGCTCGATCTGTACGCGTGGTGGGACAAGGCGCGTCGCGGCAAGGCGCCACGGCAGCGGACCGTCAAAGTGGCGCTGCTGGCCGAAGATCACGCCAGCGTGGTTCTCACTTGGACCTTTCGCGGTGCCCGGCCCGTGAGCCTAAGCTATTCGCCCCTCAACGCGCTGCAGGGCACGGTGCTGATGGAAACCATCGAGCTCGCTTTCGACGCGATGGAGATGCGCTGATCGGCGCGTCACTCGAACTGCTTCTTGAATTCCGAGAACTGGCGCGACAGCCAATTGACCTCGGCGCGCAGTTGTTGCACCTCGTCTTCAAGCGCGCTGAGACGATCTTCACCGCGGCCCTCGATGACCGGCGCGGTAACGCTGTCGCCGGCCATGCCCTGCGCGTGCTCTTGCCGCTCGATGGCCAACTCGCCGGACAGCAAGTGCGCATAGCGGGATTCTTTGGTGCCGGGCGCGCGCGGCAATTGCACCACCAGCGGGACAGAGCGCTCCATCAGAGTCTTGAACGCGGCCTCGACGTGCTCGACTTCGCGAAACGAGTGCATGCGCCCGGTGCGCGCGCGAATCTCGCCCGGCGTTTGCGCGCCGCGCAGCATGAGCACGGCGAGCACCGCCAACTGCGCCTCGCTCAAGCCCCACACTTCGTTCAAGACGTGATCCCATTTCGGCACGCGGCTGCCGGCCGGCCACCACATGCGCGTCAATTTCTTTTCCTTGAGCGAGTCCAGGCATTGTTGCACCGTCGCTTCGGACAGTTCCATCACCGGCTCGCGGTTCGATAGCTGATTGCAGGCCGCCACTACAGCGTTGAGCGACAGCGGATAGATATCGGGCGTGAGAAAGGCTTTCTCGATGAGCGAGCCCAGCACGCGCACTTCGAACAAGCTCAGGTCATGTCTTTCCATGCAGGAGACTTTGTGCGTCCGATGCTCAAACCGTTGGACGAATCAAGGGGATGACTTGACGCCCGTTCTTGCGATAGGTTCTCGAACAGCGCTAAGGACATCCTACGCCGCCAGCAGCTCCCGCAGCACGAACGGCAAGATGCCGCCGTGCAGGTAGTAGTCGACCTCGATCGGCGTGTCGATGCGCAGCAAGGTCTTGACTTCTTGCTTGCTGCCGTTCTTGCGCTTGATGATTAGGGTCACGTCTTGCTGCGGCCTGATGCCGGCCTCGAGGCCG
>CAZILI010000384.1:0-4168 GCA_964539965.1 uncultured Burkholderiales bacterium
GTTACGCACAGCCTTGCAATGATAGACAAAAGGACTTATTCAGAGTTTCCCTAAACGCTCTTTGCGAGCTTGGCGGCGAGGCCCAGGTAAGTGCGGGGCGTCAGTTCTAGTAGGCTCGATTTCGCTTCTTCGGGCAGCGGCAGGTCGCGGATGAAAGCGTGCAGCGATTCCTTGGTGATGTTCGATTTGCCCCGCGTCAGCGCCTTCAGCTGCTCATATGGATTGACCACGCCGTAGCGCCGCATCACCGTCTGAATCGCCTCGGCGAGGACTTCCCAACTTTGCTCCAAATCGGCCGCCATGCGCGCCGGGTCGGCGGCGAGCTTCGCCAGCCCTTTGAGCGCGGAATCGTAGGCCAGCAGAGAATGGCCGAGTGCGACACCGACATTGCGCAGCACTGTCGAGTCGGTCAAGTCGCGCTGCCAGCGCGAGACGGGGAGCTTCTCGCTCAGATGCCGTAGCAGCGCGTTGGCGATGCCGACATTGCCCTCCGAATTCTCGAAATCGATCGGGTTGACCTTATGCGGCATGGTGGAGGAGCCGACTTCTCCCTCGCGCAAGCGCTGCTTGAAGTAGCCGAGCGAGATGTATCCCCAGATGTCGCGGTCTGCGTCCAGCAAGACGGTGTTGGTGCGCGCCAGCGCATCGAAAAATTCCGCCAACGAGTCGTGGGGTTCGATCTGGATCGTGTAAGGGTTGAACTCGAGGCCGAGCGACTCCACCACCCGTTTGGCGAGGCCCTCCCAATCGAACTGCGGGTACGCGGCGAGGTGCGCGTTGTAGTTACCGACCGCGCCGTTCAGCTTGCCGGTGAAGACGATTGCCGTGAGCCTTTCCTTGCCGCGCCGCAGGCGGTGCGCGATGTTGGCGAGCTCATTGCCCAGGGTGGTCGGAGTGGCGGGCTGGCCGTGCGTGCGCGCGAGCATCGGCACCTCGGCATGGCGGTGAGCAAGCTCGACGAACGCGTCGACGAGCCGCCCAAGTGACGGCAGCAGCACTTCGTCGCGCGCCGCTCGCAAGGCCAGCGCGTGGGCGAGGTTGTTGATGTCCTCGGAGGTGCAGGCGAAGTGCACGAACTCGCTTGCCGCGCTCAACTCGGTGTCGGCGGCAAGGCGCTGCTTGATCCAGTATTCGAGCGCCTTGACGTCGTGGTTGGTCTTGGCCTCGAGCGCTTTGACCTCTTGCGCCTGCCCCGGGGAGAACTCCGCTACCAGCCGATCGAGCCAAGCGTGCTTGGCCTCGGACACAAGGGGCCGCTGTGGCAGACTGCCTTCTCGGGCAAGCGCTTTGAACCACTCGATCTCGATCTTCAGTCTGCAGCGTATGAGGCCGAACTCGCTCAAGTGCGGCGCGAGGGCGGCGACCTTGTCACGATAGCGTCCGTCGAGTGGGGAGAGAGCGAGAAGGGGAGAGTCCATGAAGGCGCGATAATTTTACCATCGGCGGAGCGTGCGGGGGCCGGTGGTATAATTCGGCGGAAAAAATCTAACAGGAAAGCAAAAGAATGAAGCTGTTCTCCTCGCTGACGAGTCCCTACGGCCGCAAGGCGCGCGTCATGTTGGCCGAGAAACGGATCGACTACGAATTGATTCCGACCGACGTCAACGATCCGCATAGCGAGTTGCTCAAGCACAATCCGCTCGGAAAGGTGCCTTGCCTGCTGCTCGACGACGGCACTCCGATCTATGATTCGCCCGTCATCATGGAGTATCTGGACAACGTGACGCCGGTGGGGCGCCTCATCCCGGAACCGACGCGCCAGCGCGTACAAGTCCGCCGCTGGGAAGCGCTGGCGGACGGGATTCTAGACGCGGCGGTGGCGACCGTACTGGAAAAGCGGCGAGCCCCGGCGCAGCAAAGCCCCGAGTGGATCGCGCGGCAGCGCGGCAAGATCGATCGCGCGCTCAAGGTAATGTCGCTCGATCTGGGTGAAGATGCTTTCTGCATGGGCCCGGCGTTTACGCTTGCCGATATCGTCACCGGTTGCGCACTCATGTACCTCGACTTTCGCTTCCCCGAGATCGACTGGCGCAACGATTATCCGAACTTGACCAAGCATGCCGACAAGCTGATCAAGCGGAAGTCCTTTCAGGACACCATACCCCCCGCAACCTAAGGGGGTATGCTGAGCAGGGCCGCATCCCGATGCGGCCTGCGGCCTGCTACCCCATAGAGTAATCGGAAATCACCGGCTCTTGAAGGGTCACTAGGGGATGGGCGGTGGCGATGATACCGCCGCCTATGCAGACATCCTCATCGTACAGCACTACCGACTGTCCGGGGGTGACCGCCCATTGCGGTTGGTCGAACCGCACGGCGCAGCGCTCGCCGTGCAGCCGAAGCGAGCACCGGGCGTCGCGTTGTCGATAGCGAGTCTTGGCTCCGTATGCGCGCGCCTCGCTAGGCGCGTGCCCGGCGATCCAGTTGAGCGACTCTGCGCTGAGTTCGCGGCTGTGCAAGGCGGCGTGGTCATGGCCCTGCACCACGTACAACGTATTGGAAGCCATATCCTTACCCGCGACGAACCAAGCTTCTCCGGCGCCGCCGATGCCTAGGCCCTGACGCTGCCCGATGGTGTAGTACATCAGTCCTTGATGCTCACCCAGCAGCGTGCCCTCGATGCTGCGGATCGCGCCAGGCGAGCGCGGCAGGTAGCGGCTCAGGAACTCGCGAAACGGCCGCTCACCGATGAAGCAGATCCCCGTGCTGTCTTTCTTGGCGTGGGTGGGGAGACGGTTGTCGCACGCAATTGCCCGCACTTCGCTCTTGGTGAGCGCTCCCAACGGGAACAGGCTCTTGGCCAACTGCGCTTGGTTGAGGCGATACAGAAAATAGCTTTGATCTTTCGCCGCATCTACGCCCCGCAGCAGGCGCACCGTCTCGCCGTCGCGATGCAGGCGGGCGTAGTGCCCGGTCGCGATGAAGTCCGCGCCCATGTCGATAGCGTGATCGAGAAAGGCCTTGAACTTGATCTCGGCGTTGCACAGCACGTCGGGGTTCGGCGTCCGGCCGGCGCGGTACTCGTTGAGAAACTCCGCGAACACGCGCTCCTTGTACTCGGCAGAGAAATTGACCGCTTCGAGCTCGATGCCGATCTTGTCGGCTACCGCCGCCGCGTCGATGAGATCTTGCCGCGCTGGGCAGTATTCACCGTCGTCGTCGTCCTCCCAGTTCTTCATGAACAGTCCGACCACGTCGTGGCCCTGCTGTTTCAGCAGGAGCGCGGCGACGGAGGAGTCGACTCCGCCGGATAAGCCGACGATGATGCGCATCTAGAGCTTAGTGATGAGCCAAAGCGGGTGGCGATAGCCTGCTAGATAGTCGTCGAAGCACTTGAGCACCAGCGGACTACGCAGCTTGTCGGGCTGAGCGCGCAGTTCGTCCAAGCTGAGCCAGGTAGTACGGATGATGCCGTCGTCCAGTGGGCGTGCCGCATCGTGCCCAAGCACGTTGCCGCAGAACGCGAGCCGTAGGTAGGTTGTGTCTTTGACCGGATGCTTCCACTGATAGATACCCACCAGCGCCGTGGGCTCGAACGCGTATGCCGTTTCTTCCAGGGTTTCCCGGACTACTGCCTCGAGCAGAGATTCTTGCGCTTCCACGTGGCCGGCCGGCTGGTTGAGCACACGCCTGCCGTCGGCCCTTTCCTCGACTAGCAAGAACTTACCGGCTTGCTCGACAATGGCAGCTACGGTGACGTTGGGTCGTCGCACGCCGCGTATTCTACTCGAAGGCGTACGCCGCAGGGATGCGGACGAGAAAGCAAAACGGCGGGCGCTCGGTCGCCCGCCGGAAGTCGCGTAGGGAGGTTTGCTGCCACGACTCCTACATCCGACAACGCGGCGGGCACGTATTCGTTTACGTGCGGCCGCCGCCTATTGCTCGAGGCGGCGTCGCATTGCTATCCTCCCCCAAAGTCTTGTCGAGTCGATCATGCAGCGAAGCCTGTTTTTTTGGTTACTGTGTCTTGTCTGTTCGAGCGCGCTGGCACACAAGCCGAGCGACAGCTACCTGACCCTTGCGGTCGACGGCAAGACCATCAAGGGGCAATGGGATATCGCTCTGCGCGACCTGGATTTCGCAATCGGCTTGGACAGTAATCTGGACGGCAGCGTCGATTGGGGGGAGGTCAAGACCAAGCACGAGGAGATCGCAGCCTACGCGCTCG
>CAZILI010000385.1:0-4152 GCA_964539965.1 uncultured Burkholderiales bacterium
CCCGACGTAGTGGTCGAACCAGGAATCGATGATGCGCGCCTTCAAGGCGCCGTCGGGATCACCGGCGGGCGCCGGAATCCGGCTGATCACCGCTTCCAGCGCATCCTGCACGCCTTCGCCGGTCTTGGCCGACACCAAGACAGCGTCTTTGGCGTCAATGCCGATAATGTCTTCAATCTCGAGCTTGACGCGCTGGGGATCGGCCGACGGCAAGTCGATCTTGTTCAGCACCGCCACCACCTCGACCCCCTGCTCGATCGCGGTGTAGCAGTTGGCCACCGTCTGCGCCTCCACGCCTTGCGAGGCGTCGACCACCAGCAGGGCGCCCTCGCACGCCGCCAGCGAGCGAGATACTTCGTACGAGAAGTCGACGTGTCCGGGCGTGTCGATCAAGTTCAATAGGTAGGTCTGCCCGTCGCGCGCCTTGTATTGCAGCGCCGCGGTCTGCGCTTTGATCGTAATGCCGCGCTCGCGCTCCAACTCCATCGAGTCGAGCACCTGCTCTTCCATCTCTCGGTCCGACAGCGCGCCACAAAACTGGATGAAGCGGTCGGCGAGCGTAGATTTGCCGTGATCGATGTGGGCGATGATGGAAAAGTTGCGAATATGCCTCATGCGAAAGAGGGCATCTGCCGATGCCCTCACTGGAAGAAGCTGGCGAATTTTACAGGAAATTCAAGGCGGCAGGCCATTCCGCCGACCGGGGACAGGGCGCGCAGCCGACGAGGTTCCGACTCTAGCCCTGGGCGTCCAACCGCACGGTGATGTATTGCGTCGACTCGCCGCGCTTGACCAACAAAGCCAGGTTCTTGCGGCCCTCGAGCTTGCTTACCGTTTCGTTGAACTGGTCCACCGATTTCACCTCGCTGTTGTTGACCGCGAGGATGACGTCTCCCGGCTGCAGTCCGGCACGTGCCGCGGGTCCGCGGACGTCTTCGACTAGGACCCCCGCGCTGATCTTGAGTTCCTTGCGCTGCTCGGCGCCGAGGTCGGCGAGTGCCAAGCCGAGCTTGTTCTTTTCTTGAGCTTTGCCGCGCTTGGACGGCGGCACAGGGCGATCCTTATCGGCCGTGAACTCGCCGACCGTCACGGCCACTTCCTTCGCCGAACCCTTGTGCCAAAGCTGCAGATTGACCTTGCTGCCGGGCTTGACGCTCGCTACCAAGCGCGGCAGGTCGACCGAGCTATTGACCGGCTTGCTGTCGAACTTGAGGATAATGTCGCTCGCCTCCAGTCCCGCCTTGTCCGCCGGGCCGCCCTTCTCGACCGAGGACACCAGGGCGCCTTGCGGTTTGGTGAGTCCGAACGAGTCAGCCAACTCCTTGGTCACCTCTTGAATGACCACCCCGAGCCAGCCCCGCGTCACCTTGCCGGTCTTCTTCAACTGATCGGAGATGTCCATCGCCACATCGATCGGGATGGCGAACGACAATCCCATGAAACCGCCGGTGCGGCTGTAGATCTGCGAATTGATCCCGATCACTTCGCCTTCGAGGTTGTACAGTGGACCGCCGGAGTTGCCTGGATTGATCGCCACGTCGGTCTGAATGAAGGGCACGTAGTTCTCCGCCGGCAGTGAGCGGCCTTTCGCGCTCACGATGCCTGCCGTCACCGTGTTCTCGAAACCGAACGGCGAACCGATCGCCAATACCCACTCGCCGACGCGTATTTTGTTCGGGTCACCAAAGGTCACTTTGGGCAAATCCTTCGCCTCGATTTTGATGAGCGCCACATCGGTGCGGCGGTCGAAGCCGATCACTTTTGCTTTGAACTCGCGCTTGTCGTTGGTGGTCACGGTGATTTCGTCCGCCTGGGCGACCACGTGCGCATTGGTGAGAATGTAGCCATCGGAGCTGACAATGAAACCCGACCCGAGCGACTGGCCGTCATACTCACGCGGCGGTTGCGGAATGAAGCGGCGGAAAAAATCGAATGCCGGATCGTCCTCCGGAACGTTGGGCCCACCACCCTGGCCGGCCTTCGGTGCCGAAGTGGTGCTGATATTGACCACCTCGGCGCCGTGCTTGTCGACCAAGTCGGCGAAGTCGGGCAATTCCTTCGCCGCAGCCATCGAGGCCATCCCGATCAGTAGCCACAGGGGCAACCAAAATCTTTTGATCATGTCTTCTGTCCGAAAGAAATTCATGCCAGGACCCGCACCACGCGCGGTCGGGCAGAGGCCAATTTTACGCTTCTACGAGCGATACGCTGCGCGCCGAGGCTCCCCAGGCCGAGCCCGGCGAGCGCGCCGAGCACAGCCGCCAGATCGCCATGAGCACCTACGGGCAAGCCCGCGAGCGCTCCGACGAGAAACCCCAGCAACGGCAAGCCTAGGCCTATCGCATAGCCCGCACCTGCCACGCCACCGTCCAAGGCGACTAGCACACGCTCCCCGTCTTTAGCCGCGATGGGATTCGCGACCACCAACTCGCGCGCGCCCAGTCCAGACAAACGTCCACCCGGACAGCCGCCGGAGCCGGCGCACAAATAGCAAGCGCGCGCCTGTTCGGGGATGACCCAGGCGCGCTCGCCTTCGGTTGCAACGATGGTGACACAGAGCTGCAGCAGTTAGGCGTCCTTCAGTCGACCCGATCGGGCCGAACCGATAATGCTATCACTCTCCCGCGCGCAACGCGACTGAATTCGCTATCTGCACGACGGTGTCGGGCGGAACTTCGCCGAGCACCGTAATCAAGTGATTGTCCACCGCCCTGCTGTAGACGCTGACCGGTCCTTGCTGCGCGGGCCGCGGTGAGATCGCCGCTTCCGCGTCGCGCGGCTCGATGAACACCGATACGGCGGCGAGTCCGTCCGAGAGCAGCCAGTGCGTGACCATATTGGGCCGACTCACGAGCCGGCGTTGCAACTGCATGACCTCTCTAAATCCTACCGGCAGGCTCTTTAACTGCCAGCGCTGGTCATTGCTCGGGCTGCTCGTCTCTTGTCGCCAGCCGACGTGTTCGTAGGTAGGCTTGACGCGCTCGGGGGACACCGGGCCCACTCGAATTTCGGAGAACACGAACTGTTCCAGCACTTCGTCCTTGCCGCGCACCATGCTTGCGCGCAGCAGCAAGCCAGTCTCACGGTCGGCACACAACTTATAGCCGTAACGCAGCGCGTCCCTGGGCAGCAACGCCAGCACGCGGCATTCGCGTCCGGCCACACGGTCGGGACCCTTAACCAGGACACGATAGTTCTGCGCGAAGGTCTGCACGTGATCGGGGATGAGGGAAGGGAAAAAGCGGCGCGTCTCCGCCCGATCGATCTTGACGGTTTTCGCGTCGGGAATGTAGCACCAGATCTTCTGCTGCGTGCGGATGATCTCGCGCGCCGGCCCGTCCAGCAACTCGATCTTCTGCACTTCGCCGGTCTCGGTTAGCGCGTGCACGATGCGGGAGCTCTCGGAGAAGTTGCCGTAGCGATAGGTGAACGTCCCCTCGTAGCTCAACTGCTTGGCGGCGCTCGCCATGCGAGCGAGCCACGCCTCGGGCGAGTCGCCCGAGAGATCTTGCGCGTGAGCGCCGACCGCGTAGCCCAGCGCCCAGATCAGGGCAAACTCGCGCCAGCGTGCGACGGGCATAGCCCTCACTGGCCGGGCTCGTAGCTGACTTGTCGCAACCCCACCGGGGCGGGGGCGAAATCCTGATGGGCCTGCAAATAGGCGTCCACGTTGGCCACCGGGGTCGGGCTGAGTGCGCTGTCGCTGGTGAACGCATACCATGCCGTGAGCGCGACCGCGGCGGCGGAGACGCCCGCCGCAAGCGCGATCCTTGGCCAACGCACGGCGCCGGGAGTAGACGCGCGCGGCGCCATTACCGTCGGCTCGTCGCGCAAACTCAACACAACGCGTTGCTGCAGAGCGCCGGTTTCAAGCCACTCGTCGCGCAACGCATCTCCGATCGCATGATAGGTCGCCCACGCCTCGCCCGCGGCCGGGTCGTCCTTCAGGCGAGCCAGGAGCCGATCGGCTTCGTCGTTCTGCAATTCGCCGTCCATCAATTCCGACAGTTGTTGTTTCGTGCTCACTACCATCTCCTGTCTTTGCTGGTTTCGAGCTGCGGGCGCAATTTCTCTGCGATGGCCTCGCGCGCTCGAAAGATACGCGACCGAACCGTGCCGATGGGACAATTCATGATCTGAGCGATTTCCTCG